>RFQS01000281.1 GCA_009924885.1 Pseudomonadota bacterium
AATAAGCCCAGCACTTATAATTTCCAGGCTCGCGGCAAGGGTCATCACGGCGATTCGTGATCATTAACCCATGTCCCGTTTACGTAGAAATCTAATATCTGCCAAGGGCGAACACGAACCTTTCGAGGTTCATGTTCGCCCGCAGATTTATAAGTTAGATATTAAATCTCCATTTTTAATTTGGGATGACTCTCGTAAATCTTGGAGAATTGGTAAATCAGAAGATTTAGGTACCATAAACGTACGGAGAATAGTTGACGGACGAAAAAACGATGATTTCTTTGATACTGAAGAAGGTCGTTTTCGGAATATTAGGATATTCAATGCTATTAGTACTACTCCAGATGGAGAGGAAATTCCCACATTATTAGCCCAATATTTACCGAATGAGCCTGATGAGCCCCCTCCGGTTGAACAGATAGTAAGGGATTCCGCTAGAGCTCGTAAGCTATTACAGGAAGAGGCTGGGCTCAAGGCCAAGCAAAAAGCTAAAGAAAAAGCTAAAAAGCAAGAAGAAAAAGCTAAAAAGCAAGAAGAAAAAGCTAAAAAGCAAGAAGAAAAAGCTAAAAAGCAAGAAGAAAAAGCTAAAACAAGAAGAAAAAGCTAAAAAGCAAGAAGAAGCTCCTAAGCCAAAAGCTCCTGAGCCTGAAACTCCTGAGCCAAAAGCTCCGCAGTCGGGTGGCCGAACTCAACAATCCAGCACGATGTGGATGTTTATGAGAGTAGCGGCCAAAATAGCTAAGATTAAGTGATTCTTACCCCAATTAAGTGCGGACCGAATCACTGAATTAGTGCATACAAAGGCAGGCCGGGGATAACTATATTTCTATTATTAATATAAGCTTAAAATATTTATGCGAATGGTGTTCAGGTAAATGAAGATACCACTGTTTCTTACACACCCTCTTATTGATGCCGCGTCTCTAATCTCTATTACGGACTCTCGTGGTGATATAACCTACGTTAATCATAAGTTTTGCCAAGTTTCTGGATATTCAGTTACGGAAGTAATGGGGAGGAATCATAGAATACTAAATTCGGGACTTCATCCGAAGAGTTTCTGGGCTAATATGTACTACATCACTACAAGGCTCAGACAGGTATGGAACTCAATAGTTATTAATAAAGCAAAAGATCAACATAACTATTACGTAGATACATATATTTGGGCTAGTTATGACGATAATGATATCCTAGAAGGATGGGCTTCTGTCCGTCAGGATGTTACTAGCATAATGGAATCCTTTAATGAATTAGTAAAGAAAAATTCGTATTTAGAGCACGCAGCTAAAATACTTAGGCACGACATGCATTCTGGAATTAATACGTATATACCAAGGGGACTAAATGGATTATTAAGGCGATTACCACAAGAAGTGATAGAACAGTATAAGTTAGAAGCT
This sequence comes from Pseudomonadota bacterium, assembly GCA_009924885.1. Lineage (GTDB taxonomy): Bacteria > Cyanobacteriota > Vampirovibrionia > LMEP-6097 > LMEP-6097 > LMEP-6097. The sequence goes on from RFQS01000281.1 coordinate 1,404, forward strand.
CCTTTAAAACTATTAAAAGAGGGGCTCGCTCATACTCAGAAGGTCTATACCGGAGTAAAAGACTTCACTAATCTAGTGCGCCCCAATTCTGTATTAGAGAAAGGAGTCTATGACCTGAAGTCCTCTCTCTCTTCGTATTTAGATGGGACTTCTTATAAAGACCAAGTAATGATCCTGGATTTGCCCAAGTTAGAAGTTAACGAGTCGTTATTTTGCACTGCTCTAGATAATCTGATACGGAACGGTTTACGATATAACGACAGTGAGACTAAATTCGTGAAGATTTATATGAGAGACGACCGTCATTTGGCTGTCGAGGATAATGGTCGTGGTCTAAGTGCTGATGAATTTCGTTATTATCTACGTCCCTACACCAGAAGACGCGACCAAAAAGAAAAAGGAACCGGGATAGGATTAGGAATTTGTTATGCGATCATTCAAGAACACGGTTTTGAGATGACCTGCGAAAAACTGGAACACGGAACTCGTTTTGAGGTTAAAATCCGATGATTAACAGCATTTTATTAGTCGATGACGAAAGTCTATTTCACCTAGTATTTGAGGATGCTTGTAGTCTTCTCGATATCTCTTTAACTCTTACGAGCATTTCTAGTGCAGACACTGCAGAAATTATGTTTAAAAAGTACCATGAAGGTGCTTCGGGAAAGCCAGATGTTGTGTTCGTGGATTTAAATATCATGGGAAGCAGTTTTGATGGTATTGAGCTAGTTCGTCGTATTAACCATATTTATGGAAAT
>RFQS01000282.1 GCA_009924885.1 Pseudomonadota bacterium
CTTTGCCAATTTGTCGAAATCCACCAAGCTCTTCAACAATTTGTGAAAATCTAATATCTCTTGGATCTAATTGACTTAATCCTTCACTCAATAATTGTACTGCTTTATATGGTCCAACGAATTTGCCCTCTAAATCTGTAAGATTAATACCAAGCTCTTTTAATAAATCAATAGTTCGTGATCTTTGTAATCTGGTAAAAATTGTTCGTAAACCGGTAGCAATTGTTTCAGCGCTTTCACGAGTAGTAGCTCGAATACTTGTAAAAATAGCTAAGAATTCATTAAGAGCATCTGTACCATTACTAACACCTTTACTAGCATTAGCGAAAACACCACCGGTACGCTGTATTGCTGATACTAAGTCTTGAGATTCAACAGCAAATGCGGCAGCAACAGCGTTGATTGATCCTAATGCTGACTCTAGATCTTCTGCTCCCAGACCGAACTGACGTAAAATAGCAATAGCACCCTCTGTGGTTTCTGTAATATTTTCAAATGATGGAGCTAATGAAGACTTTGCTAAAGCTTCTAGAGCTTTTCTAGTATCTGATGCTGTAAAACCAGCTTGAGCTAATGTTGATGCGACACCGATTAATTCTGTAGAACTAACTCCAAGACTGGTAGATAGTCTAGTAATTTCATCTGTGAGTCCACCAAGATCATTTAATGATTTTCCTGTTACTTGTGATAACTTAACAAGTTGTTTATTAAAACTTATAAATTCACCAAAAGCATCATTAATAGCATTATTAAGACCATAAATAATAGCAGTTACTGTTGAAAAAGCAGCAAATCGTCTAATAGCTTGACCAGACTGCTGACCAAAATATTGAATTTCTGATGTAACTTCTACTAGTTCTTTTTTAGCTTTAGTTAGTTGTTGTGAGCCACCACCTATTGCTCCAAAGGCAGATGACATACTATTAGACAACTGACCAAATGATGCAGAAAGTGTTGATATGGTGGAATTAAGAGTTTTGAAACTGGCATTAGCTTTATTAGAGGCTTTAGAAACAAGATTTAATTTACTAGATACAGCAGCCATATTCTTAGCTGAAGATGCATCAACATTAATCTTAACATCAGCAGTTAGTGAAGAAAAAGCTCCTTTTATCTTACTAATAACTGGTTTAAGATTAGATGGGCCCCTAAGATTAATCTCTGCTGTTAAATTAAATGCTTTAGCCATAATTTATCTCCAAAATAAAATATCCTCTGATATATTACTACCAGAGGATAAGTTATTGTAAATTAAGATGAATGGATTACTTAGCATCATTTGTGACAGTTTCCGTTTTGTCTAATATTATTGGTTTTCCGTCATCATCTAAAAATGGTGTGAAATTTACAATATAGTCACCGGATTCGCTAACTGGATTTCCTTCTTTATCCACAAAATTTCCTTGTTCATCAACATATCTACCACTCTCATCAATTAGCCGACCATCTTCATCAATTCTTCTATTATTTTTATCAATATAATTTAATGATTCGTCCACTAATTTATATTGTAATAAAAATTTATTTTCTGGTAACTTTTTCTCAAAATCTGAATCCAATCCATAAATTGCAGATGCTAGTTTTTGAGCTGCCTTAATAGCAACCTCTGAAGATGATCTATTTAAATAATCTTCATAGTTATTAAAATAAGGCTTCTGACTATCTTTATACACCACAGAGGCCGAAACCATATAATTAAAACGAGCATTATCAGCCTGACCTTCTGCTGTATGATTATCTAATTCTGTTCTATTAGCAATTAGATCTCTCATCTCTAGTCTTAATTTTTTCATCTCAATAGCTATAGTTTTGGCCTGTTTAATAGATATGCCGCCCTCAGCTAACTTTTTTTCCTTATCTAATAACTGCTTTTGAATAGTTTTGAATTTGGTTTCTTTCTTTTCATCCCATAATCCTTGCTCTTTTAATAGATCATCCAATTTAGCTCTTACTATTGATCCTGTTTTAATAGCATCAGAAAATGCTTGATTGTATACCTTTTGAGCTTCTCTTTGAGCTGCTATTGTTAGTGGTTTTAGTTCAAAAACAATATCCTTACCATCAACAGTAGCATTGAATGTTGCTTCGTTTTTATTATTACTCATAATTATTCTCCTTGTCTTGGTTTGATCTGAAATTTGTAGTGATATTTATAACGATC
>RFQS01000283.1 GCA_009924885.1 Pseudomonadota bacterium
TAACAGAAATTTAATATTTTAAAATGCCATCAACTGACCTTAAAGCCATTCATAGAAAGCTTTCTGGTGATTTCGATGGAAGGGTGCGGAATGTGAGATCGATTGTACTTAACTCCTAAGCTCTTTGCATATTTAGCTGCTAAAGGCTCTATTTTCTTTAATGCTTGAGTTAAATACCATTTCTTAAACAGTTCATTTGCCTTTCTTGGCCTTATTTCTTCAGGCCACTTTAATCCCAGAGGCTAAGCTGGAAGAAGCATTGACTTGTGTTGATGAAGGCGATAGGAATGCGCTAATGCTTGCAGTAGATCAAGGCGATGAGCCAAATACTAAAAAGTAAATATGAAGCCCTAAATCTCACTCCCACTCCTTAAACCGAGAAACATTCAGTAAAATCCCTGCAATAATACAGGAACTAATTAAACTACTACCACCATAACTAACAAAAGGCAGTGTGACACCAGTAATCGGCAGTAAGCCTGTCACTACGCCTATATTGGTAATGATCTGTACAGCCATGAGCCCGATTAACCCAATCCCCATCATGCGTGCAAAATTATCTGGCATAGAATGACAAATCTGCAAAGCTCTTAAAATCCATAAGAAAAAAAGTAATAACACCGCAGTCGAGCCAAGGAAGCCCATTTCTTCACAAATGATAGAGAATATAAAATCGGCGTGGGAAACGGGGAGAGCACCGAGCTTTTGTAGTGAACCGCCTAAACCCTGTCCCCAGAGCTGTCCTGCGCCGATAGCATACTGTGACTGGATTAGGTTATAGCCTGAGCCAAGTGGATCAGAATTGGGGTCTAGCCAGTATTTTATTCTAGCGAGTTGATAAGGTGTATTTAAAATATGAATAATAACCGCACTCGCTCCAGCACCTACTCCTAGACCTATGAACCATAGATTTACGTTAGCTGCCAGTATTACAAAAAATATACCAGTGGCGATAATTAAGCAGCTCCCCAGATCTGGCTGTTTTAAAGTTAGCAGCATCATTGCTGAGGAGATTAGAATTGCTAGCCAAAAACCACGTTTCTCAAAAAAAGCTTTAGTGAAAAGCAGTACTGATGATATTTTGGCAAACTCAGAGACTTGCAGGTTTATAAAGCCAAATATATTTAGCCAGCGGCGTGCTCCCCCGACAACAACTCCATATTTAGCGTTAATTATCAGTAGCACTAAGACTACGACGGCAATAGGTAAGGTGTATTTTTGCCACCACTTAAAATGTGAAAAGCTGACGGTCAGCATTAGGGGAATACCAAAGGACACATATAGTGCTTGTTTCCAGATAAAAGTCCATGCAGATTCAGTGTAGTGATAGGACTCACTCCAAGAAGCACTCGAAACGAAAACGAAGCCTAGCAGAATGATGGCTATACTTAAAGTCATTAAAGGCTGATCAACTTTAGAAATATTCTTCACTTTAACAATGATAATTCATTTTTTGCAGAACAAGGTCTTTAAAGATATTTCCTCTTTCTTCAAAATTCTTAAACATATCAAAGCTAGAACTAGCAGGACATAGTATTACTGGAATTTCTTGTGGAGAGACGAGAGCAGCGTTAATGGCTTTTTCTAAATCTTTAACTTTAACAAAGTTCTGATAATTTTGGTTTTTTAGTGCCTCAGCGATTTTATCGCTGAGTTCCCCTATTATAAATACGGCTTCAGCTCTCTCTGTAAGCACTTTAATAAATTCATCTAGGTCTAAACCTTTATCTTTGCCACCGACTATCGCTATGCATTTGTCAAAGGCTGTGAGTGACTTGATTGCAGACTCTGGATTGGTGGCTTTGCTATCATTGTAAAAATCCTTACCATTAATTTTGGCAACAAATTCCAGTCTATGTTCTACGGGCTTGAAAGATTGAAGCTTTGCTATAAATTCAGTACTGATTACATCTGTAAAATCTGAACAGGCAAGCAAGGAAGATAGAACATTTGAATAGTTATGATTACCTTTGAGCTGTATGGAATCGATATGGCAGATTTTTTTGATTTTCCCCTTTAATCTTAAATTAAAAAAATCATCGTGCAGAAAAGCGACGTCAAACTCATCTAATTCAGGTTTTTCATTTAAATTAACAGTAGAGGAAAAGAATTTAATTCTAGAGAGAATTTCCTTAGAAGCAGTTTCT
>RFQS01000284.1 GCA_009924885.1 Pseudomonadota bacterium
ACCTAAAACACCACCTATCGCTGCACCCCATGGCCCAAACATCATACCCATACTAGCACCTTTTAATGCTGCTGAACCAACGCCAAGCCATTTACCGCCAGTTGATTCTGGGTCTTCCATATTGCTTCTAACTATATCAGCACCAAAACCAGCAATACCTAATCCAGCACTACCGAGCATTCTACCACCAAATTTTGTAAATCCACCTTTAGTTCCACCAACTGTAGTACCGCCTTTTGGTGCTCTTTGCCCATCTGGCATTATTTGTCCACCTTTATAAAATTTACCTGCTGTACCCTTTTGATATATTAAATTAGTTAATCCACCAATACCTTTACCAGCAACGGTATTAAAGCCAGCACCAAGAGAAAGACCCATTAAATACCAATGACCAGCCATACCAGCTAGAGCAAGAGTGATACCTAAACCTGGGTTTTTAATAAACCACGTAACCAAACCTCCAATAGTTTTAGCTACCTCTATTGCACCAGTAGCAAAATCTTTAATACCGTCTTGAAACTCTTTACTACCAATAGTTGCTTTAAGGTCATCAAATGCTGGTTTTAAACTTGTAACTAAAGTATCAGCAAATTTATCCAGAACAGGTAATATTGGTATAAATAATTCTTTTACTTTATTAATAAAATTTGTAATTGTTTCATCAAATGTTAATGCTGATTTTGCCCTTTCAGCTAGTGATTTTTTTTCAGCTATTTGTGTTTTAATGAATTTGTCACCTTCAGAGCCAAGCATATCTAAAAACTTTTTCTCTCCGTTAACTTCAATATATGCTCTACCTTTTTCATCAAGTTTTGCTGTATTGGCTAGAAATTCTCTATCTTCATCGTCCATATTAAATGATACTTGAGATTTAATCATTGTGAATTTACTAGCATTTTTACCAGCTGTTACCAGGCTTTCAAATTCAAGCCCTGTTTGTTCAGCAATTTTTCTTAATTGGTGCATACCCATTGCTGACATATCAAAATTACCAGTTGCAGCGTTAAAGCTAACAAATTCTTCAGCTGCCTTACCAATCTCTTCAGTTAAACCAGCAACGTCATTACGGGCCATAAACATCAAATGGAATGGGTCCGCTAATCTAGCAAAAGAGCCACCCAATACTTGCAATTCTGCCGACATTTGAACAGCACCTTCAATATCAAATAACTTATCAGCCATACCAGTTGCGAAGTCCATATCAACACCTAATTTGGTTGTTATTTCAGCCATTTTCTTTAATCCAGCAACACCACCTTTAAAGTTATATTTATTTAATAACTTCATACCATTTGACATTGCTTTAACAACTTTACTGGCATTTAACCCCATTTTACTGGAATCATTCATTGTCTGCTCTATAAAATCACTTGTTTTTTCAGCACTATAACCAATTAATTCAAAATCAGCACTCATTTTAGCCGCACCCTCAGCACCTAAACCAGTTGCAGCAGCCATTTCAGCAATAGCAACTAAACCTTCAGTACCTAACATCACTGTTCTACCTAACTCTTGACTATAAGCAGCTTGCATCTCAGCTAACTGACCTTGATTTATACCAAAATCATTTGTTATTGCACTAGCATTAGCCAATGATTTTCTAAATGATTTTGTTTGTGTATCTAAAATACCCATGCTTAAAGCGGACATTTTAATTTTTTTGTCTATTTCAGTTATATATTTTGTTTTATTAAGAATCTTACCATATATATTACTAATACCACCTAAGACCTTTGCTGTATCTGTCCAAGCACCTCTAACAAATTCACTTGCTACTTTCATAGCGGTTGCCTCTTTACCTATTTTTTTATACAGGTCTAAACTTTTTTTAGTTTCAGCTTCAATAATTTTTAAATGATTTAGTGTTGCTAAGTCATTTGCATTTCTAGTTTTAGCATATTTTGCTTCTTGTTCAGCTACTAGTTTTACTAAATGGTTATGTGTTTTTTGTAATTTAGAAATTTTTTTTAAATTATCTGTATAACCATTAAGGGATTCATTAATCTCTTCTCTTAATCTAGCTTCTTCTCTTACTTCTTTTAAACTCATCTTTATGTCCTATAATATCCTGTATTAGCATTGCTAATTAATTTTATTTTAAATTTATGTGGGTTTGATAAACTAGTTGTTT
>RFQS01000285.1 GCA_009924885.1 Pseudomonadota bacterium
TATCTTGCATAAGTAAGTAGGGCTAGCACTTAAGCTGTTTTTTGGGCAGCTTCATAGGTAATCAGATCTTTCTATGAGAGATATAGCTTCGGCTAATTAATAAGCTGCTTTTTACAAAAGTAAAAAACTTTTTCTTGGTGTCTTTATATCTAGGTGAGTGTTCAAAATAATAGACAGCAGGGATTTAATTTAGGCGGCAATGGGGCCGGCTTGATATTACCTTCGCCTCCACCAAGTCTTATTCTCCCAGAACATGGACTTCAGAGCCAAGGATTAGTTACGCATGCTGGTGATGAGCAAGCATTGATTATTCAACAAGAGGCAAAGGCTACTAATAAGACGACTCCAGAGCCGTATTTTCAGGTTAATGGTATTTTTGTTCCTGGAAACACAGAAACTGCTAGGGCAATCCAAATAGTTAAAGCTGGTGATGCTAATATCCGTTATGGACAGCAAGAGAAGCCAAGCTTCTCCTTTGAGGAAGTCTTACATAATGATTTAGGTAAAATAATTAAATTAGAGGCTGATAATACTTCGATAGAGGATATAAAGGCATATTTTGGTAGGTTAGAGGATCTTAGTCAACCATATAAAAAAGACCGTGGCATACTGATGCATAATAAAGCTTCTTTAGCCCCTCTCGTAATGAATCGTGAAACTTTTAAAGAAGAAACATATTATCCTTTAAAAGAATTTTCACTGAACTCAAATAGTTTAGAGCAATTACAGAATATAGTTTTAAAATCCTTAAAGATGGAAGATGAGTCTAAATCCTCTTCCGCAAAAAGATTTGCTTTAAGATTTTTAACTAATACTGTTTTTATTAGGAACTTTAAATCAGAAAAAATTACGGAAGCCGTAATTCAAGGATTAAAAACAGATAGAGAACCTGCCGCTAAGAAAATTTATGAACATTATTTAACTACGCAGCTTGGGAATTTAGAACCTAGTCAGAAAAAAGAAATTATAGATGCACTGAATAAAAATAGTCGCCTATCTTCTCATTTAGCTCAGTCTTTATTCTTAGCAGAACCTAGTTTAAAAGAAGGGATCGAAATAAAAGAATTTCCCTTGGTAAATAATTTTGAAGATTTAAAAGAAATACTTGATAAGCTTCATATCTACTCTAGAATCGCCATGAATCAAGTAAATTTATTACCACATCAAATAAATCCTGATGAGAACTATGGTATTGAAATTGAGCTAAAATTGACTGGTGCTAATGGTTACAGGGGTGATAAGTCTCCTATTCAAGAAAGTTTAAAGCCCTATGCAGGCTTGATTGAGCTTGGGACTGATTTTGGTGGGGCAATCTCAGAAATGAGAACTCTTTCGGGTGGTTTTAAGCTCGACAAAACAAATCAGAGAGAACTTTTTGAAATTGTAAATATTTTTCATCAATCTCCAGATTTAGTATTATTTTTAAGCCAGCATATTCATGTAGATATAGGATCTAATCATCCTTCTTCTGCTCCATTATTGATCTTAAAACCCAATAGTAATGGGGTTACACTTGAAACTAAAGCCTTGGATTTAAACACTATGCAGCTTAATCCAAATAATAATTTAGTATATAGCTATCAAGTACCTGATTTAATTGATCAAATGATAATTTTAGAGGACTTAAAAGAATTAAAACCCTCTGGTGATATTATTTTTAAATCATTTGAGTTGAATGAGAAATGTGGAATTTCTCTTTCTATGGCTCAAGTTATGCTTGCTGCTGTAGAAAGTGATAAAGGCTATTTAATACCTAATTTATTAAGGCTAAATAGTGAAGGCAAGAATTACTTAGAAACTAATTATCTTGCTGAAGATGAGGTGGCTTTGTTAAAGCATCTAATAAGATGTGATACGAATGATGTTCTTAAGGTGCTTTTCGATAAGATTCCAAAAGCCAAGCTGGAAGAAGTATTGACTTGTGTTGATCAATACGGTAGGAATGCGCTAATGCTTGCAATAGAGAGGGGTAATCAAGAGACAGTGGAACTTGTAATAAGTGAGATTCCAGAAGCCAAGCTGGAAGAAGCATTGACTTGTGTTGATCAATACGGTAGTAATGCACTAATGCTTGCAATAGAGAGGGGTAATCAAGAGACAGTGGAACTTGTAAT
>RFQS01000286.1 GCA_009924885.1 Pseudomonadota bacterium
AATTAAATTAGGGGCGGCTTAATGGGTAATCACAAATTAAGAAGAAAAAAAGATGTCTAAGCTTGTAATTATTCTAGGAGACCAGTTAAATACTAAACTATCTGCGCTCGAAGAATTTAAAAAAGATGAAGATGAAATTCTTATGATGGAAGTATGGGACGAAAGTTCTTACGTAAAGCATCATAAAAAAAAGTTGGTATTTATTCTTTCAGCTATGAGGCATTTTGCGAAATCCCTAACTAGAGAGGGTTTTAAAGTAAGTTATATTAAACTCAACAGTCAAGAAAGTCTAAAATCTTTTACCGAAACGCTAGTAGGATTCATTGAAACCAGACACTCTCAAAATGAAGCTTTTCATAAGATTATCTCTACCGAAGCTTCTGAGTACAGGGTTTTAGAAATGCAAAAATCTTGGACAGAGCTTCTAGAAAAATTTAATATAATTTTTGAGCTTAGGGAAGATAATCGTTTTCTCTGTACAAAAGAGGAGTTTAGCGATTGGGCTAAAGGTAAAAAAAATCTTCTTATGGAAAATTTTTATCGTGAGATGCGAAAGAAAAACAATATCCTAATGGCTGATAATAAAAAACCTCTAGGCGGTAAATGGAACTATGATCACGACAATCGAGAGAGTTTAAGTAATAAAAAGACTCTTAATAAAATACCTGAACGATTCATTCCAGAAGCAGATGAAATCACAAGAGAAGTTATAGAGCTAGTCACAGAGAAATTCAGTAATTATTTTGGTGATATAGAACATTTTTATTTTGCCGTTACGAAAGAGGGTGCAAGAAAGGCTTTAGAGATTTTCTTGCAAGAATATTTACCTAATTTTGGTAAATACCAAGATGCGATGCTTGAGAATGAAGCTTTTCTTTATCACAGCGTTATTTCACAATATATTAATATCGGCTTATTAGATCCGTTAGAGATATGTAAACTGGCGGAATCTGAATATTTAAAGGGCTCTGCTCCTATAAATGCAGTAGAAGGTTTTATTAGGCAGATATTAGGCTGGAGAGAATTTGTTAGAGGAATTTACTGGTTATATATGCCAGATTACGTTAGCAGTAACGCTTTAGAAGCCCACAGACAGCTACCTGAATTTTACTGGGATCCCAATAAAACTGAAATGAACTGCTTAAAACAGGTCATTAAACAAACTAAGGAAAATGCATACTCACATCATATACAAAGACTTATGATTACTGGGAATTTTGCTTTAATCGCAGGAATCAATCCCCAAGAAGTTCATGAATGGTATCTCAGCGTCTATGCCGATGCTTATGAATGGGTTGAATTACCTAATACTCTAGGCATGGCTCTCTATGCGGATGCTGGCAAATTAGCAACTAAGCCCTATGCTGCAAGCGGTTCTTACATCAATAAAATGTCTAATTTCTGCAAAAACTGCAAGTATAATGTTAAAGAAAAAATCTCTAGCGATGCTTGTCCTTTTAATTATTTATACTGGGATTTTATTCACCGCAATGCTAGCACATTAAAAAACAATCCTAGATTAGCTTTCGCCTATAAGAACTTAGAGAATTTTGATGCAGATAAGCTCACGGCGATTAAAGAAAGTTCAGAGAAGTTTTTTTCCAGATTAAAATGATATTTTGGTATTAGATGAAAAAAGAACTAAAAAGTTTATTTAATAATCTGCTGGCATTAATCTTTTCAATGTTTTCAGAAACTATATTCAATTCTCAATCCTTCGTCATTGGCATTATCGGTGCATGGGGATCTGGTAAAACCACTCTAGGAAAAGAGTTACATGATAATTTAGAGAATAAACATTCAGAAGAATGCAGCTCAATTTGGTTTGAGCCATGGAAATTTAAAGGCGAGAACAGCGTACAGGATAGTCTTATAGACCATTTATCATCCAAGCTCCCAACACAAAGCAGCTTATTAAAAGAATATGGAGACTTACTTAAGCATGAAGCTATCCCAGCTTTTATAAAATTTTTCATAGATTTATCTGATTACCTATGAAGCTGCCCAAAAAACAGCTTAAGTGCTAGCCCTACTTACTTATGCAAGATATGATTGCGGTATGACAAATAAAATCCAATTTC
>RFQS01000287.1 GCA_009924885.1 Pseudomonadota bacterium
ATAATATCAAAACAAAACTAAGATTTCTCTTCTGTATCTTCAACATCTTCAGGGGTTAATTCTTCAGTTCCAGTTACTGTAACTGGTTCAGAACCTGCTAAATCTTGCGCAAAATCTGCTTGTTGTATTTAACATGAACAGGCTTGTCTTCTTTGACTATATTCTTCAGCTGATAATCCTGCATGGCATCCTGAACTTCCTTGTCATAACTCTTTAAATTTTCAAAAATTATTTTTGAGTTGTAGCAGCAGGAGCTTTAGCAGCTGGAGCAGCTGTGTTAGCTTTAGCAGCTGGAGCTTTCGCTTCTGTTTTTTGTTCAGCCTTAGCTGGTTTTTCAGCTTTAGCTGGTTTTTGCTCAGCCATGTTAGCGTTAGCAGATAGAGTAGCTACAACAAGTAAAGCGAATAATGCAGACATTTTTTTCATTTGATATTTTCCTTTTACTAAGGTTCGTTAATTGATAAACCTTGCAACTCTACATCATAGAAAAAAAAAGCAAAAAAAACTTCACAAAAAAGCCCGGAAAGATTAAATATTCCTTAAATTTGTTTTAAGGCTACAATTCTTTTTTGGATAGAACCATGGCTCAAAACGAATTTAATATATTTTCCGTGATCACCTTGCTTGGAGGTGCTTCTTTGCTGCTCTTTGGTTTAGATTTAATATGCCTGAATTTGAAAAGCTTAGCTGGGCCTATTTTTAAGACCATAGTCGAAAAAGCAACTAAAACTACTTTCCATGGAATTTTCTTAGGGACCGCCCTTACTGGCTTAGTGCAAAGCAGTACTGCTGTAACATCAATCCTAGTCTCACTTGTGCAAGCCAACATTGTGAGTTTTGAAAGAACCATAGGTGTAATGTTAGGAGCTAATATTGGAACTACTGTCACAGCCCATATTATGGCTTTTAATATTATTAAATGGTCTCTAGCAATAGTCTGCATAGGTTTTCTAATACAAGTCACCGCAGCTAAAGATAAAGTTCTTTACATAGGAAACTCTATTCTTGGATCAGGAATTATGCTTTTTGGCTTACAGCTTATGTCTGAATCCATGAAACCTTTACAGCACTCTGAAATGTTCTTAGATATGATGCGAAATTTCCAAGATCCTCTTATTGGAATATTAGTAGGAACTCTCTTTACCGCAATAATTCATTCAAGCAGTGGTGCTTTAGGTGTAATGATAGGTCTTGCTCTACAGGGTCTAATCACACCAATGGCTGTTATACCACTGATGCTAGGAGCTAATATCGGCACTTGTTTTACAGCCGTTATAGTTTCGCTTAATACCTCATTCCAAGCTCGCAGAGTGGCTGCTTCTCATATACTTTTCAATATTTTAGGTGTCTTACCTTTTGTATTCTTCATCCCAGAATTTACTAATTTCGTAGAACAGTTTACACCGCAGGATAATGTACCACAGTTCATCGCTAATGCTCAGACCATCTTTAATATCATCACAGTATTGATTGCCATTCCTTTTGTAAAACAGCTCGCTTGGCTTTCTTGCCTTTGCGTGCCCGATTCCAACAAAGGAAAATATCAAAAATATACTATTCCTGAAATAGAAAAATTCTCTAAAGATATAGACGTCGCTCTAGCCGAAGCTAGAAGTGCATTAAAATCTATGCGAAATATAATCAGAGAAATGCTTTTAGTCGCTGGTAAGTATTTTATTAAAAGACAAAGCTTAGATGAAAAGAAAATCAGAAAATTAATCGAGGATCACCATGATTTACGTTTAGGCTTAGTTAAGTTTTTACGTCAATTGAAATCTTCTCACCGTAAGACTTTCACCGTAGATGAAGTCACTGAACTTTTAGATATCCTTTTAATCATCAACGAATGTGAGCAAGTAGTACATACTCTCAAAGTTGGACTTGATCATATGGATGGAAAAAAGTTTGTTGATTATGTTGGTCCTGTAGCGTTACAAATGGCAAGAAAGAAACAAGAAAAAATAATGAAGAAAGTAATTCGTAATCGAAAGAAATAATGGCATACAGATTTGATCCAAAAGATGATGTTGAAACACAAT
>RFQS01000288.1 GCA_009924885.1 Pseudomonadota bacterium
GTGCTAGCACCATGAATCCAGCTACTTTCTTAAGAGTCTTAGATAATAAACCTTGGAAAATGGCTTGTATAGAGCCATGTAGAAGACCTACGGATGGCAGATATGGTGAAAACCCTAATAGATTACAGCATTATTTTCAGTACCAAGTTATTCTTCAACCCAATCCTAAATGCACTCAAGATCTTTACATAGAGAGTTTAAAAGCACTTGGCATAAATCCTATTGAAAATGATATTCGTTTCGTAGAAGATAATTGGGAAAGTCCTACGCTTGGCGCTTGGGGCTGTGGCTGGGAAGTTTGGCTAAATGGCATGGAAGTAACGCAGTTTACTTATTTTCAGCAAGCTGGTGGCATAGAAGTAAAGCCAGTAGCAGTGGAGCTTACTTATGGTATTGAAAGACTAGCTATGTATATTCAGGGCGTGGATTCAGTCTTTGACTTGGTTTGGCTTGAAGATAATGGTAATAAAATTCTTTATGGTGATATTTATCATCGTAATGAGGTCGAGCAGAGTACTTATAATTTTGAAGTTTCTAATGCTAAAAACCTTTTCTCACTTTATGAAATTTATAAATCAGAAGCAGAGACTTGTTTAGAAAGAAAACTCGCTATACCAGCTTATGATTATGTACTTAAATGCTCACATACATTTAATTTACTTGACGCAAGAAGCGCTATAAGTAAAGATGAGAGACAGAAGTATATACTAGATATTCGTACTCTTGCAGAAAAGGCTGCTAAAACATACATAGATGACCAAGTTATCGCCGCCTAAACTTATTGAAGATATAATTAGCGAAATCGATTCAGTAGACGGTGTTACTGAAACAGGCTTGCCGCACCTGTTATCTAATAAAGTTTATCTTTATGCAATTACTTCAGCTATAAGTCTTTCTGTTATTGGTTTTACCATTCTTGTAAGTCAACTCAGTCCAGAAAGCCTAGATCAGATTAGTGGAATATTAGACCGTATCGGTTTTATGGATTTGAAGCTTTCTTATAGTTTCGTTCAAGGCTTTAAATTTCCTAGTCCCGTGAGCATTCTCGTCATCTCCAGTAACACTGCTTTTATTCTTTACGCTGTAAATGATTCTATTAAGGATAAAAACGGTCGCTCTAAAAATCATTTTAAAGAATCTTATGCAGTGTCTTATGCGTTACATTTATTGTTTTTATTAATCCTGTTCGTAACTATATTCTTGGCTTACACACCTAAGCCTAAAGTAAAAGTTAACACTATAGAATTCATTATTACTCAAGAGACCACTAAACAGAAGCCACCACCAGAAACACCGAAAAAATCTGAAAGACCTTCTATAGATCAGGGGAAGAATGATCCGAATAAACCTATAAAGCCTGTAAATAAAAGTCCAGGTAAGCCACAAGAGCCTAAAAAACTAGTGCAGGCTGGTGATCCCAGTAAACCGAAGTCTCAAGCTGAGCCTCCGAAACCTAATCCTATGCCGAAGCCGAAAGGACTATCAGGTGGCTCTGCTAGTAGTGATTCTAAGCAGCCTCCTACTCCAGCTCCTAAAACTCGTTCTCAAACTAATGATAATAAGTTAGCACCTAAAGATATTAAAACAGATACCGCATCTGATTCTCTTGCCGAAAGGGCTATTTCTAAAATTCCTAGTCCTTCGCTACCTACTGGGTCTGGATCTGATTTTAAGCCTAATATGGCTAAACCATCAGGAAGCTTTTCTGGAGGAGGGGCAGATGGACTCCCTGTTCCTAAAAATTATGGCTACTCACGTGGTTCGGGTGGTGGTGTAGGCGGGGGGCGTGGTTCTGGAGCTGGCTCTAGTGTTGGTGCCCCAAAAGACGCCAGTCAGATAGCTGGACCTGGCGGTTCAGGTGGTCAAGATTTAATTGATAGGCTTGGTAATATTGATGTGAGTTTTGGGAGTGATGGTTTAGGTAACCCTAATAAAAACCCTTATGGTGATAGACCTCCAAGTACAGCTTCTATTCCTGATATAGCTTTCGGTCCTTATATGGCAAGAATTC
>RFQS01000289.1 GCA_009924885.1 Pseudomonadota bacterium
AGAATATATCTACGATCCAATCTCTAACTCCTTAATACCTAAACCTAGCTAATACTCCACTACCTTCCTTTAGATTTTCTTTAGGAATTTTTGCTGATAAAACCAAACCCTCCACAATTAAATAGACCAGAGCGACCTAAGCCTTAAATAATCCCTTTAGTAGTCCTAACCGTATCTTTTATACGCTCATCTACCTGCTTAGCTGCATCAAAAGCTAAAGCAAAGGCTTTAAAAGTTCCTTCTATAATATGGTGACTGTTCACTCCTGTAATCTTATGGAAATGAGCACAGATAGCTGCTCCTTGAGTTAATGCACGCCAAAACTCAATACAGAGCTCGGTTTCAAAAGTATTAATTCTTTCTTTCTCAACAGGCACATCATAAACCAAATAAGGTCTAGTACCTAAATCTAAATCACAAGTCAGCAAAGCCTCATCCATTGGCACTCTTGCACTTGCATAACGCTTAATACCTCTGCGGTCTCCTAAAGCCTCTTTAATAGCCAAGCCTAGAACTATACCAGTATCTTCTACACTGTGATGGTCATCTATATGATAATCCCCGACTGTTTTTACAGAAAGATCTATAAAAGAATGTCTTCTAAACTGCTCTAGCATATGATTAAAGAAAGGTACGCCAGTGTCTATGACACCTTGGTTAGAGCCATCTAAATTAATCTCCACAGAGACAGAAGTTTCCTTCGATTCTCGCTTTATACTAGCTTTTCTCATCTTGGTTCAATAATATCATTTATGTCTTTTATCTCTTTTTTAAGACTAGTCATAAATCTAGTGATTGGCGCGTCTAGTTTAGGACTAAGCTGAACTATCTCTGCATGCACGTTTGATAAGGTATTAAAGGAATAATCGAAAAGATCTCTTGCTTTTGTATGATTAGGTTTACTAACTTTATCTAGAGCATAAGAGCCGATTAAATAAGCTTGCAAAGCGTTATTTACAGCTTGATAGTTCTCTATAGTTTTAGCTTGAGCTGGATTAATCTCCATTTCCCTATCCCAGTAACGTTGTACTTGAAGTAAATTTGCATGAGCTTTTTCCCAAGTATCTTGGCTGACAGTAATAAAACTTTTGGTTACCACATCAACGTAAATATCTGAATTTGCTTCAGCCTGGAGCAGGGGAGACTCATTAGTAGCTTCGCCTAAAAGTTCATTACGTATAGGTTCAGGCGTATTCAATGCTTCAGCTTTAGAATTAATTACTAGTAATCCGAATAAAGACAATAAAAAAAATGATTTTTTGAATGATTTAAAAAATCTCATAGCTATTAGTCTTAATTCCCATAAAATTAAGCTTATGCCAAATATTTACGAAGAAAAATTACAAAAAATCCTAGATAAACCAGAGGATATAATGAATCCTGCTCTAAATCTTAATCTCCTCGCAAATATGAGCTATAACCAAGTAAGAGAAAGGTTAAAAACAGATCAAAGAATCATTCTCCCTATCGGCAGCACCGAACAACACGGACCAGATGGGATTCTTGGTGTAGATCACATTACAGCTACAGGATTAGCTTATGCAGTATCAGCAATAACTGGAATTATTTCAGCACCAGCACTGAATTATGGAATGGCCGTGCATCACTTAGGCTTTACTGGAACTATGGCACTAAGGCCTACTAGCTATATAAATGTGATCGTAGATTTGATTTTCAGCTTAAAATCTCATGGGTTTAAAGAAATTATCGTTATTAACGGGCACGGCGGTAATAAAGGCCCCTTCTTAAATGCACTTCAAGAAAAATATAATGAATTCGCTGATTTAAATTTTAAATTTATAAACTGGTGGGTAATGCCTCAGCTGGAAGAGAAGATCATTAAAAAATATTTCGGAGCGAAAGAGGGTTATCACGCTACACCGACAGAAATATCCCTTGCCATGGCTTTAATTCCAAATAGCATAAAGTTACCAGACTCCTACACTTGTCCACAGAAAGAAGTTAAAAACGAAAACTGTAACTGGGTCATGCCAGCTAATTTTAAAGATC
>RFQS01000290.1 GCA_009924885.1 Pseudomonadota bacterium
CAAGAGCAGACCTTAGGTTCTGCTGTGAAAATTCTGGGAGTCTTTTTAGCTCTTATCATTGGTGGATTCTATATATTTTCTTATTTGAAAAAATATACAGAAAGAAACATAGTCAGAGCATTTCAGTTAATCCCCACTTTAGAACCGCATCCTATGCCGCGTAAAAATTACTTTACGCCAGTGAATAAAAAAGATTCTAAATTGTCAGGATTACCTGAAACATTAGATATGAAAAAGCCTAAAGCTGCTCCACCTAAGGCACCATCTAAGTTAAAAGCAAGAGACATGGCTACTGAGGCATCTACGGTTAGAGGCACTCCATCTAAAACAATACCAGCATTAGGTAAACCTCCAAGCCAAGTTCCTCCAGCTAAACAGGGACTTAATGATCAAGCCATAGGAAATCAGCAGCGCCCAGCGAATTCTGCACCCGCAAGTAATCAGCCTCAGAGACCAGCTACCACGAATAATCGTAATACTCCAGTAGCTGGAGGCAGACCGAATACGCCAGCTGCGGGAACAAGACCAGCTGCTACCGCAAGACCAAGCGCCCCAGCGGTAACGGCAAGACCTGCTAGTCCAGCTGCTAGCGCACGTCCGAATACGCCAGTTCAACAAAAACAGACTAGTGGAAGACCTAGATTGACTCCTGAATTAGTCAACACTAATACTAATCAACAGGCAGCTCCAGTCCAAACTGCGACGCCAACAACTGTTCCTGTCGCCCCAGTCGCAGCTCCTACTCCAGTAGATAGTCAGTTTTCAAGTGCTATAGAAAAATTAAAAGAAAATGCTCAACAAGGAGACACTCAGCCGTAAATGCTAGCCGAGCTCAATCAAGCATTTTTTGGTAATCCAGTGCTGATGAGCATGACTCAATGGGTTATAACGGCATCATTGATTTTTGCAAGAGTAGTTAGTTTTTTACATCTTGCTCCAGTATTCTCGGATAAAGGCGTTACGACTATGATTCGTATATCTATGTCTCTATTATTGTCATTTATCCTTTACGATATTTTGCCAAATATTCAAGAACCAGCTGGAGGCTATTATTTACCATACGTTTTAGGTTTAAATATAGCCATTGGTCTAATGATGGGCTACGTTACTAGATTAATGTTTTCAATAGTTATAGCTGGTGGTGAAATGATGGATTCATCTATGGGTTTCTCTTCAGCACAGATGTTTGATCCCGCTTCTGGAGCACAAACGACGATGTTTGGTAAATTTATGTCATCTCTTGCGATTATTATTTTCTTTTTTTGTGAAGGACCTGAAAATTTAATCAGAGGCCTTCATAAAAGTTTCGAAACTTTACCGCTTTATTCTGCAAACATTACTTATGAAGTGGATAAAGTCATCAATTTAACTGGAGATATAATCAGCATGGGCTTTATAGTTGTTAGTCCGATAGTGCTTACTATTTTATTAAATGATCTGATATTAGGTCTGATATCAAGAGCATCTCCGCAGATAAATGCGTTTCAGATAAGTTTCACCATTAAGCCTATGCTTGGTCTTGCGATTTTTATTATGATCTTACCTCTATATTTTCGAGGTTTGATTAATCTGTTATCGAGTCCCGTCAGGTTCTTCTAGTAGAGACTGCTTCGTCCTCCTCAGCCTTGAAACTGCACGTTGTGCAGCGGTCTCTATTGGGCATTGCTACACAACTCCATTTTCTGCGTTTTCGTCACAGTCTATTTTCGGCTACTCATATAACCATAAACAATAAAACTAATAATAAGACCAGATACTGCTAAGAGCAGTACATCTGCGCCGATAGAAAAATATTTAACTAAGAGAAAAAGTAAGAAAGCTGAAAATATCGCTCGTGAAAGAGAGCCGATGGTTTTTAAAGTTACTATACTGTTAATCATTTCAGAAGGACGTTGGGTGTGGTTACTATTCTCTAGGCTTAGTTCTGAGCTTGCACTTGTTTGTTCGGCTACACGCCCATCAGTTTCTTGATCAGAGATGCTTTGTGAATGCAGATTACGAGAAAATGC
>RFQS01000030.1 GCA_009924885.1 Pseudomonadota bacterium
CAGCCTTATTTCCCCCTCCTGTGAATATATACGCCAATCTTCAACATAGAGGCGTAATTCCTGTACCTAAAAATACACCAAATGCGCTAAGCTTAGGTTCGTCGACAATTGTAAATGGAAACACAATGATTAATTTCCAGGGAGAGAAAGACATATATGGTCGTTATTACAAGAAAAAGAATTTTAATAAACTTCAGCTCAAAAACGGTTTCAAAAGGAACCCATACACACGTGTAAACATTGATCCAACAGCACCAAATACGTATACTTATATAGCCAATGTACCCGCAAATTTAAATCAAAATTTAAAAAGCCTTTAAAACTTGAGTTACCACTGCCTTTTAAAGTCGCATATTTACTTTCAGCTAAAAGATTATTCATCTGTATAAGTTTGCTCGCAACAGAGAAATCAGAGCTAGCGGCAAGGAAATGCCCTTCTAAAGCTTTATCTATATTAGTAGTATCTATAGGTAAGAATTTAATATATTTATCTTTTTTCTTTTTCAGATCTAATATCACTGGAATATTAATATCCGTAAATTTCAGTTTGCCATTAGCTATAAGGCTTCTAGACTGCTGTTCTGGAGTTTTACCACTGAAACTAAGTCTGTACTGAGGTATCTCAAAAGTCCCTTCGACAGGTGCTTTAAACTTCGGATCAAAAGCATGTAAAACCTCATGAATCTTAAGACCACTCAAAGCTCCAGTAGAACTGACCTGCATCGCAAAGCTAATTAAATCTACATTAGTATTTAAAGTGAAATTTAAATTACCCGTAGCATTTTTATTTTTATCTACACTCTCGATCTTCATAGAACCCTTACTAACATTGAGCTGTAGATTAGGATTCTTTATTAAACTCATAGCCGTATTTAAATTCAATACAGAGCTAATTTTTAAAAGGTTTCTCTCAGCAGCACCTATTCTAAAATCGTTTAAAGTAAGAGTACCAGAGCCATACAGCGCTTTTAAGATATCACCACGTAAACTAGCATTAAGATCTACATGCTTCTGCGAACCATTAAAAGCAAGCAGCTTAGCAGAAGTGTCTAACATAGCCTTAGGCAAATCTTTAAGATTAATCTGTGCTTTTAAAGATCCTTTTACTGGAATGCTGCTTACATCTAAAGGAATAGTCTCTAATGAGCCTTTAAAGCTCAACTTAGAATCACCTTTATCAAAGAAATTCGTATGAAAATCTATCTCAGAGAGCTTCTCTCTGGGCTTATCACTGATATAAATATCCTTTATATCTAAATTTAAATTTCTGAATCTAAGTGGAGCTCCTTTATATGGCTCAAAAAGGATATTTGCGTTTTTAATTTTCAGTAAATCTAGGCTAATACTTTTAAGATCTTTCCCTCCCGTATTCATTTCCTCGCGCATTAGATCATCTTCACTAGGTTTTAGTAGTTCCTGTAATTTAGTGAAATCTAAACCCTTTAAAGAAACCTCTCTTTTCTGATTCTCGACTAAAGTAAAGACTGGTGATTCGACTAGAAGTGCCTCCACCAGGAGTTTTCTTTTCAGTAAAGATTTTAACTTCGCTTCTATGTAAAATTTATCTACAGTTAAAGCCTCACCGATTTTAATATCTTCTATTACTAGACTAGGATTTAGCTTAATAAAACTCATAAAACTGAATCTCACCTGATTAAACTCGACACTCAGACCAGTGTTCTTAACAATCTGCTCTTTAACGATTTTCGCCCAGTTATTTTTAAAGTAAAACTCAAAAAAAGCATAAACCCCAGTCAAGATTAAGGTGAAAACTAATAAGCAGCTTAGAAATATTTTTCCAAAAGAGGTTAGGGCTTTGGTCATATAGAGATTATATCTTAGGACACTGTTACCGAACCTGTAAGTCCAAGGCTGAACACAATTCTATGTTCTCATTACAATAAAATTTCAATCACATTCAAACATAGAAATTAGCAGATCTAACTCAGATATATTTTTACGTCTAATTTCTAAAACACTTTTAGGGAGCTGATCTTGATAATATTGCAATTCATCTTTATTTTCTAAAATTCCATCTAGAGTATTTTTTAATTTTCTCACTTGCCTTTCTCGCTCAGCAGGTTTTAATATTTGACAATCAAGTGGTATTTCTCGACCAAGCACTTTAATTATAAAAGCCTCTAGCTAACCAGTCTATATCTGGAATGCCACCATAAGCGCCATTTAAATATTTCTGAGCGTGGTTTTCATCATTACGAACGCCCTCCACTTCATCTAGGCGATATAGCTCTGTAGAAAGGTTTTCCTTATTTTTTTCAATCACAAATATTTGTGTTTTAGTAAGCTCCTTTAGTAAAAGAGCTTGGTGTGTAGTAAATAAAATCTGAGCATTATGCTTATTTATCTTTTTATCTAAAAATAGTGAAAGCATTTTCTGTATAAGATGTGGATGAATATTAGTTTCTATTTCATCTATAACCATAATCCCACCATTTTCAAGGACTGGGATTATCTTTAAAAATAAACCAAATGCAGCCTGCGTTCCATGGGATTCCTCTCCGAAGAATAGTTCAAACTCACGCCCTGTATCAGTCTTATGCTTAAACTTGAGAAGCTTAATATTTTCATCTTTACCAATATAATCATCAAAAACTAAGCCCGTAATTGCCATATCTACAGTTTTCAGCAAATTCATAGTTTTCCTCTGTAAGGCTTGATTCTCGGAGAGTTCCTGCACTGTGCTGAAAGAAACAAAATGTCGCAGGATAGTATAGTTAGTGTCAATCGAAAAATGACACTGATTAAAAAAAACTATCTTTGGCAGATAGCCAGTACTTAAAAGACCAGATAGGATGGGAACATTTTGGCGATCCAAAAAACGTTGCTTATCAACTTTGTTGATATCTATATTTGGGATTTTTAAATTATTTTTAGCTTCCCGATTTAGACTGAAGATCTGCACAGGGCGGGTCTTCTGCCCCTGAGCTTTCTTGGTTAATACTTCTTGTTTAATTTGTTCTCTTGTAAAAATTATCGTATACCGATACAGGTCTCCTTGGTTAAAAAACTCTATCTCCATAAAAGAATCTTCATGCGAGTATAACGAATGAGTCCTGTAAGATAAATTGGCATCAGTGCTATGAGTATGATAGGAATCTTTTATTAAAGAAATTAAAAAAGATAAACCTCTAAGTATATTAGATTTACCAGAGCCATTAGCTCCCACGATACCAGCCAGAAGAGTAAAATAAGAGGAACCTCTCTCAGAAAAAGAATCATTCAGTAAATCTTTCTTGGAAACCTCGAAAGATAGAGTCTGTGGCTCAATTCCAATACTATAAAAATTTGACACCGTAAAAGATTTAAGCATTATCTCTCCATTTTAACGAATTCTCGTTATTTTTCAGGGAATACTTAAATTTTATACCATTCTAACTGATATCTCTTTCTTTTTAATAAGTGGTAGCTGGGGGCGGAATCGAACCGCCGACCTGAGGGGTATGAATCCTCTGCTCTAGCCAACTGAGCTACCCAGCCACGCGAACTAAGATTTTAACACTTTTAAGATATTAGGAACTTATCAGATTTCAGAAAAAAGAATAATTTTTTCTTGACAGTATATAATTTTCAGAATGAGCTTACCTAATGCGACTTTTAAAAGTCTTGAGATATCCGCTAAAGGACTTATTAGCAGAGCTGATGCAAAAGCTAAAATTATTAATAATACTAATAAGGGAATTAGATTTTTTGTTCAAAGAGATTTAATAAATATCCCTGAACAATATTTAGAGACCGCGATTCCCGCTCATGTAAATAACATCTCCAGCACACAAAGAAACACTGTTCTAAGCAATGGCGTCGATTCCATCTGCCTTACTGAACATTTTCTAGCAGCTTGCGCTCTAGCGAATCTTAATAATATAGATGTCTACCTAGATAATGAAGAACTGCCTTTCGGGGATGGTTCTGCTAATTTATGGTTAGAGCTTTTTAAAAAACATAATTTAATTCAAACTGTAAAAGAATCACAGATAAAGCTTGAAGAAGAGATTTACATCGAAGATCCTAATCAAGCACATAAATATATTAAAGCCATTCCTACAGATGCTAATTTTAGTGCTACTTATCAGATGGACTGGAATCATCCCAAGATAGGAAAACAGTCCTATACTTGGGCTTTAGATAAAGATGCGATAGAAGAAGTCGCTAACGCTAGAACTTTCAGTACTGAAGCTGAAAACCAGATGCTTGGCTTAAGTGGCTGGATAGTGGGTATTACTGAAACTGATTTCACTGTGCCTTTAAGATTTCCAGACGAACCTAGTAGGCATAAGGTTTTAGACCTCATCGGTGATCTTTATCTCTCAGGAATTAATCCACTAAATTTTCAAATGCAGGTAATAAGTAATCAGGGCGGCCATTATTTAAATTCTCTGCTCGCAAGGGAATTAAGTAAGCTGTGAAAATATTATCAAATCTAAGATTTAAGACTAGGCAAGAGCCTGATAGTAAAAGAAGAATTTTTCTGATAATTTTTTTCTGTTTTACATTTACCATAAGCTCTCTTAATGCCTTACGAGCAGATGATTTCATTATAAAAATCACTGGACCTCATTTAGATAACCTCTCAGCATTAAGCCTTAAGCTTGCTGTAGATCCTAAAAAATACTGTGAGCTTGATAAAGAGATTAATATAAATAGGCAGACTTTCTTTAAAAATGTCGATCCACAGGGTTCACTTATTAATATTTCATTTAAGACCAGTACAGCGAATCTTCTGAACACTAAAAGCGTCTCTGCTGTCATTAAGGACAGTAATTCAGAAACTATAGAAATAAAAGGCAAGCTTAAAAGGCTTAATTATACTGGAAAGTTAAGTGCAAAAGTTTTAAGTGCTGAGCTTGTAGCTGATTTCGGTAAAGAATTAGACACTAAGCTTATTAGTACTGTGATAAGCATCACTAAAGAAGATGATTTATTACCTTTTTTCGGAATCACGAAAGCTAAAATCCTAGGACCTAATCCTAGATTATATTCCAAGAAAATGTTTATTAGCATAGGTGATATAGAAACTTATGGTTTTAATTTAGAAAAAAATATCACCAATATGAAAATCAATAATCAGAAAGCGGATTTAATTAATAAGAAGATGATAATTGCTAATATCGCCCTAGATGAAATGCCCGAGAATATGAAACTGCCAGTTACCCTCTCTATGATGGTGGCTGGGAAAGAGGTTAAGAAAAATATTGGGGTTATTGATTTGATTGAATCGGTGGAATTAAGGTAAAGGTCAGTGCCGTGATAACCACAGGCAGGGTATAAAATATTATACTACTCTGTTAAGATAGCCCTGTGTGGAGTTTGAGATTACATGAATCACAAAAACTATAAAAATTCACCCTTAAATGAGGTTGTTTTTGAGATTAAGTTAGAAACTGCTTCATCTGACGTAATAGAGAGTCTTTCTGAGATATGCAAGTCTCTAGAGACTGATTACCCTATTTGTAAAAAAAAATACTTAAGCGAATTTTCGTTAAATTTTGAAAATGAGATATCTCTCCCCTCCACTGAGACGAAACAGTCTTTAGAGGGTTTTTTTCTCTCTTCTGAAGATGAGAAAAGTGTTTTACATTTAATGCGAGATGGCTTTGCCGTAAGTGTTTTAAAACCTTATACTGGCTGGGATCATGCTTTCCCATCTTTTCTAAAGTATTGGAATATATACTTAAATAAAGTCACTCCTAGATATATTAATCGAATCGCAGTTAGGAGCATTAATGTTATTCCGAATGTCTCTAGTAGAGATATTCAGGCTTATCTTTCTATTGGTGAGACTGATAACTTAACAGGGTCTCGTTTATTAGGATTTTTTGATAAAAGAATTTTTTCTCTTGACAATGAAGCCCAATTCCAAGCAGTCATTACTAAAACATCCAATGAAAGAAATGGTGATGAAGACCTATCTGACATTATTCTTGATATTGATGTCTCAAATATAGTACAGAGAGAATATGATTCAGCGAGTATTAAGAGCATATTTGCCTCAATTAGGTCACACAAAAATCAAGTCTTTGAATCCATAATCACAGATAAGTCTAGGAGCCTATTCAATTAATGTCAGCATTAAATCATAATCCCCTATATCACAAAAGCTCACAAGCTGTTAGTCCAAATTCTCAAATCTTACGCAGGCTTGAATTTAACGCACAAAGCTATCACAAAAATACTTTAACAGAAGGATTGCTTGATATATTCGAGTCAGATATTTTAGATATCCAGAAGCAATGCTCTAGTGGGGGATGGGATGGTTATAATGCTGAGCCAATCTCCTTAGAAACAGCGAAACAATTAATTATGTTTTACAGGGAAAAAATCTCGCCGCTGAATGTGTTAAATCCAGAAATATCACCATCTTCAGATGGCTTTTTAGGTTTAGAGTGGATTTCTGATTACCAAGATAGAATCTTAATAGTCCCAGAGATTGAAACTATAGTCTACGCTTCTATAGTAAGAGCTAATAAAAATCATGGAGAGATAGGTATAAAAGATGAGCTACCTGAGACGATTGTTAGAATGCTTAAAAAGTATTTTTCACCTAAATTCAACTAAACCCGAACCATATGAAAGTATTCATGAGTCAGAACTAGTTTCTAGATTTATATTTTCAAGCTCTCATTACTCCTCTACCAAGAAAGTAGTTAAATACCCTGCCTTTATACCTTCTTCTGCTGGAGAGGCTTCGATACTCAGAATAGATAATTTATCTGAAGAACAGATTCAAAAGATTGATGCCGAGTTTATTTCAGGGAGACGGGGTAAAAAGTCTCTTGCGAGGGCAGAAGTTTTTATCTCTGATATCTACAAAGTAGGATTAATTGTGAGTGCTGATATAAAAAATACACATCCTCGTCACGCCAATATTAAAGGTTTTGCTTCAGAAAAATCTTTTCAAAAACAACAGGCTGTGGAGTTAGCTAATAAATCTCGTTTAGTTTTATATGATAGTTAGTGAGTGGGTTTAAAATACATTCTATTCCTAGGACAAAAAATAGTCCAGCGATGGCATAGCGATCTAATTTTTCCCCAGCCTAGTTTACACTTTAGTCACCTATTAATTAATCTGCCATAATATGATTTGGTGAATAATCAAAACCCTGAGCAAAAAGCGAGAGATAACATCGATAAGATGCTGGAAACTGCTGGCTGGGTAGTACAGGATAAAGATAGAATAGACTGGTCAAATCATAAAGGTATCGCTATTCGAGAGTATTCTACAGATACGGGTCCAGCTGATTATGTTTTATTTATTAATATAGATGCTGCTAAATTTCCGATTGGAATAATCGAAGCAAAACCAGAAGATGAGGGTCAAAGAATCAGTATTCATGAGGAACAGGTACTTAGATATGCTGAAAGCAAGCTCAAATACTGTATCGCTACTGAGCCTATACCTTTTCTCTATATCTCTACTAGCATAAGAACTCTTTTCTTTAATCTTAAAGACCCTAAGCCTCGTTCTAGAGAGATTTTTAATTTTCATAGACCAGAGACTTTAATAGAATGGTCTCAAGATGAGGGAGCCCTAAGATCACGCTTAGAAAATTTACCGCTTTTACAGACTGAGGGTTTGCGTGACTGTCAGATTAAAGCGATAAATAATCTTGAGAAATCTTTTAAACAAGCTAAGCCAAAGGCTTTAATCCAGATGGCTACAGGAAGTGGCAAGACCTTTACTGCTATTACTTTTATTTATCGACTTTTAAAATATGCTAAAGCAAAAAGAATATTGTTTTTAGTTGATACTAAAAACCTCGGTGAGCAGGCTGAACAAGAGATTAGAAATTATATTCCTCCAGATGATAATAGAACTTTCTCTGAGTTATACACAGTCCAAAGGCTTAAAAATAGTTACGTTCCACAAGACACGAAGGTTTGCATTAGTACTATACAGAGAATGTACTCTATCTTGAAGGGTGAAGCTTTAGAAGAATCTGCTGAAGATCAGAATCCTAATGAGTATGAATTTATAAGTCAAGAAAAAATGAAAGAAGTTATTTACAACTCAAATGCTCCGATTGAAATGTTTGATTTTATTATTATTGATGAATGCCACAGGTCTATTTATAATCTATGGAAACAAGTTCTTGATTATTATGATGCTTTCTTGATTGGTTTAACTGCTACTCCAGACAAAAGAACTTTTGCTTTCTTTAATGAGAATGTCGTCAGTGAATATACTCATGAAGAGGCTGTTGCTGATGGCGTAAACGTAGGTTATGACATTTATGTTATTGAAACTGAAATTACTAAACAAGGCTCGAAAATAAAAGCTAAAGAATATATAGAAAAACGAGATAAGCTATCACGTAAAAAACGCTGGGAACAGCAAGATGAAGATTTAGAATATAGCTCAAAGCAACTCGATAAAGACATAATAAATCCGAGCCAGATTCGCAATATTATAAAAGCCTTTCGTGATAAGCTATCTGAAATATTTCCTAACCGCAAACAGTCTAATGATCAAATAGAAGTGCCGAAGACATTAGTTTTCGCTAAAACTGATAGTCATGCTGATGACATTATTTCGATAATTCGGGAGGAGTTCGGAGAAAGAAATGACTTCTGTAAAAAAATCACTTATAAATCTAAAGAAGACCCTAGCGAAGATCCTAAAAGTATTCTAGCTAGTTTTCGTAATTCATATAATCCAAGAATCGCTGTAACAGTAGATATGATCGCTACAGGTACTGATGTTAAGCCCATAGAATGTCTGT
This sequence comes from Pseudomonadota bacterium, assembly GCA_009924885.1. Taxonomy (GTDB): domain Bacteria; phylum Cyanobacteriota; class Vampirovibrionia; order LMEP-6097; family LMEP-6097; genus LMEP-6097. Next base: position 8,739 of record RFQS01000030.1, read on the forward strand.
TGTTCATGCGTGATGTTAAATCTAGAAACTATTTTGAGCAGATGAAAGGACGAGGTACAAGAACGCTTGCAGCAGATGATTTAAAACGAATAACACCAAGTGCTAAAACTGGAAAAACGCATTTCGTAATAGTAGATGCAGTCGGTGTGACTAAATCAGTTAAAACAGATAGTCGGTCACTAGAAAGAAAGAAGACTGTACCATTAAAAGACCTGATGTACAGCATTCTAATGGGTTCTAAAGATGAAGACGTTTTTCTTTCAGTGGCTAGCAGGCTTTCAAGGCTTAATAATGAAATTAGCCCCCAAGAAAAACAAAAATTTCAAGAAATCACGAAAGGGAAATCTTTAAATGCTGTTATACACGAGCTTTTAAATGCATTTGATGCTGATGAGATTGAAATCAAGGCTAGAGAAAGTTTTCAGATAGATTCTCTGAGCGAGCCAAGCGAGGAGCAAAAATCAAAAGCTCAATTAGAGCTAATTAGAATAGCTTCTTCTAGTTTTACTGGGGACTTAAATACTTACATAGAAAATATAAGGAAAGAATATGAACAGACTATAGATGTGGTAAATATTGATAAGCTTGAGTTTGCAGGCTGGGATTCACAGGCAAAAGCAAAAGCAGAGAATCATATAAATGAATTTAAAGATTTTTTAGAAAAATATAAAGATGAGATAATAGCTCTAAGAATCTTTTACAATGAGCCTTATAGGTTAAAAGATTTGACTTATAAGATGATAGGAGAGCTTTATGAAGTTCTTCAGCGAGAAAAACCTCACTTGGCACCGTTATATGTCTATGAAGCTTTTGAAAGGTTTGAAGAAAATAAATCCAATAAACCAGAGAATCAGCTCACAGCTTTAGTTTCTCTAATCAGAAAGGTTTGTGGCATTGATAAAACCCTTACGGCATTTGATGATGTGGTTAATCGTAATTTTAAAAGTTGGATTTTTAAGAAACAAGCTGGCTCTTTAAAATTTAATGAGGAACAAATGGATTGGCTGAGAATGATTAAAAGTCATATCACAAGCTCTTTTCACATAGATAAAGATGATTTTGAATATGCACCATTTGATGCACAAGGTGGTTTAGGAAAAATGCATAAACTTTTTGGGCTGGATGCAGATTCGGTTATTAGTGAGATGAATGAGGTATTGGTGGCGTGATGGGAGAAAATAGACCAATTGGTTGGATTTATCCACAACTTAATAAGTTAATCTCGTTTGTGATTGGGGGTGATTGGGGGAAAGATATAAGCTATGAAAATTCTGATCACGTATTTGCTTATTGCATTAGAGGTAGTGAATTTAAAAACTGGGATTATGATCGAGGTATTACCGCTTCATTACGCAAAGTGAAAAAAATAAGTTTAGTTAAAAGAACACTTTTAGAAGGGGATATATTAATTGAGATTTCTGGTGGTGGTCCAGATCAACCTGTTGGTAGAACTGTTTTAATAGATAGAGCTGTGTTGTCATTTAGTCCGAATATACCTAAAATTTGTACGAATTTTTTAAGATTAATGAGACTGCATCCTAATATTAATTCTAAATACATCAACTACTACCTCACTTCATTTTATAAAAGCGGTGAAATAGTTAAATATCAATGCGGTAGTAACAATTTACGAAATTTAAAGTTTGAAGATTTTATCTCCATCCTTATTCCCCTCCCCCCCCTCAACGAACAAAAACGCATAGTTAGTAAAATCGAAGAACTCTTATCAGAATTAGATCATGCCGTAGAAAGTTTTAAAAAAATACAACAGCAATTGAAAGTCTATCGTCAAGCGGTTTTGAAGGCTGCTTTTGAGGGAAAATTGACGGAACAAAAGGAATCCTATACTTCACCAGAGGAACTATTAACTAGGATTTACAAGGAACGTAAACTTACAAAACCATTGAATAAGCTTGGGAAAGACGAACTTCCTAGGAACTGGATAAATTGTACAATTTCATGCCTCGGAAATGTTGGCACAGGTGCAACGCCTTTGAAGAGTAAAATTTCTTACTATGAAAATGGTGACATACCATGGATAACGAGTACTGCTTTGAATAAGAGTTTTGTGAAAGAACCTACTGCTTACATAACAAAAATAGCATTGAAAGAAACCAATGTAAAAATATTTCCAAAACATACTCTTCTAATTGCGATGTATGGTGAGGGCAAGACTAGAGGTAAATGCTCTGAATTACTTATTGAGGCAAGTACAAATCAGGCAATTGCAGCAATAACACTAGAGGGACTAGCTGAACCATTGCGTCCTTTTTTAAAATGGTTCTTACAGAAAAACTATAACGATATGCGTAAAATGTCATCAGGTGGTGTACAACCTAATCTAAATCTTGGAATTATAAAAAATACTCAAATACCACTCCCACCCCTCGAAGAACAAAACCAAATAGTCCAAGAAATCGAATCCCGCCTATCCATCTGTGATGAACTAGAAAAGACTATAGAACAGAATTTAATTCTAGAAAAATCATTACGCCAAAGCATTTTAAAGAAAGCTTTTGAGGGAAAATTAGTCCCACAAGATCCAAATGATGAGCCTGCGGAGCTTTTATTAGAAAAGATTAAGCTCGAAAAAGAAAAATTAGCTAATTCAAGCCAAACTAAGACTAAAAGGGAGAAAGTCACAGCATGAACGTCAGTTCAATCATACAAAAAATCTGGAATTACTGTACCGTATTAAGGGACGATGGTTTAAGCTATGGTGACTATCTAGAACAGCTTACCTATCTACTCTTCATCAAGATGGCTGATGAATACTCAAAGCCTCCTTATAATAGAGAAACTAATATCCCAGAAAAATATAATTGGAAAAGTTTAACTAAGATAAGTGGTTCTGACCTAGAAGTTCATTATGTGGATTTATTACTTAATCTAGGCAAAGCTAAAGGCATACTAGGACAGATTTTCACTAAATCCCAGAACAGAATACAAGACCCAGCGAAACTCTATAAACTAATCCAGATGATAGATAGTGAAGAATGGGTAATTATGGGAGCTGATGTTAAGGGAGATATCTATGAAGGTCTTTTAGAAAAGAATGCCGAAGACACGAAGAGCGGAGCAGGGCAGTATTTCACTCCTAGAGCTTTAATTAAAGCTATGGTTGAGTGCATTAGACCTGAACCCATGAACACTATTGCAGATCCAGCTTGTGGCACGGGTGGTTTTTTCCTTGGAGCCTATGATTTTATAGCTAATAACTATAAGCTTGATAAACAAGAAAAGGAGTTCCTAAAAAAACATACTTTTGCTGGTAACGAAATAGTTGCTAACACTCGCAGACTTGCTTTGATGAATCTCTTTTTACATAATATTGGAGATTTAACGGGAGATTCAGTAATTTTTCCTCAGGATGCTCTTATCGCAGATAGCGGCCAGCGATTTGATTATGTCCTCGCTAATCCACCATTCGGAAAAAGAAGTAGTATGACTTTCACTAACGATGATGGAGATCAAGAGAAAGAAGATTTAACTTATAATCGTCAAGATTTTTGGACTACTACTTCTAATAAGCAATTAAACTTTGTTCAGCATATAAAGACCATACTTAAAACTACAGGTAAGGCTGCCATTGTAATTCCAGATAATGTTTTATTTGAAGGTGGTGCTGGTGAGATAATTAGAAAAAAATTACTTGAAACCACCGATCTGCACACGATTTTAAGGCTACCTACAGGTATTTTTTATGCAAATGGAGTTAAGGCAAATGTAATTTTTCTTGATAATAAACCAGCTGCTAAAGAGCCTTGGACTAAAGAAATTTGGTTTTATGATTATCGGACGAATATTCATCATACGAAGAAAAAAGATCCTCTGCGATTTGAACACTTAAAAGATTTTATTCAGTGTTACAATCCAACAAATCCACATAAGCGTGAAGAAACATATTCCGAAATTAATCTAGACGGCAGATGGCGTAAATTTACTTATAATGAGATCGTCTCTAGAGATAAAACTAGTTTAGATATTTTCTGGTTAAAAGATAAGAGTTTAACTGATTTAGAGAATCTCCCAGAGCCAGATTTGCTTGCTAGTGAAATTATAGAGAATCTAGAAGCTGCACTTGCAGATATGAGGAAATTAGCAGATATTCTTTAAATTAAAAGGTTTAAAAAAAGGAAAAATTATGTTTGAAAACATCTCAGAAAGACTAAAAGAACGTGCTCAGAAAATAAAAATGATCGGTTTCGACGTAGACGGCGTTCTGACAGATGGTTCCCTTTACATAGCTAAAGATGGTGAACTTGTAAAAAGATTCTTCGCCTTAGATGGACACGGCATAAAGCTCGCTCAGAACTTCGGTTTGACGGTAGTGATAGTCTCAGCACGTAAAAGTGAGCAGACTATAAATCGCTGTACTGATCTAGGTGTAAAAGAAATTCACACTGGTGTAGAAAATAAACTGAGCTGCGTTCAAGATTTACTAAAACGCTATGAACTTAATTATGATGAATTCGCTTTTATCGGTGATGACAGCATAGATGTTCCAGTATTAGAACTAGTGGGCTTAGCTGCCTGTCCAGCAGATTCACATTACTCTGTATTTAAACATATTCATTATATTACTGAGCGTAAAGGCGGACAGGGAGCCGCTCGGGAATTTATTGATTTGATTCTTGCTATGCAGGGGAAGATACCAGTAGCTTAATGCTAAAATCATAAACCTATGCAAATCAAAGGTAAAGTTCTAAAAGTCCTAAAGTCAAACATAGACACCGATCAAATCATCCCAGCAAGACACCTTACGGGGATTAGTAAAACTGGTTTAGGAAAATTTTTATTTGAAGATCTACCGAATAATCCTTTAGATGATATCGAACACGAGGGTGCAAAAATCATTCTTACTTTAGAAAACTTCGGCTGCGGTTCTTCACGTGAGCATGCTGTTTGGTCTATTTTAGACAGAGGCTTTAATGCTGTTATCGCCGTGAATTTCGCAAGGATTTTCGAAGAAAACTGCTATAACAATGGCGTAGTGCCGATTAAGCTAAGTGAAGCAGAAATACAAGAAATAGATAAAGCTTTAACTAATGACACTGAAGTTGAAATAGATGTCATAGAGCAGGTTTTAAGTGTCGGAGCTAAAACTTATAAATTCAATTTAGATGAATTGAAAAAAGAATTTATTCTTAGGGGCGGCTTTATGAAGTTTTTAGATGCTAAAGTACCTAAGATTAAAGAGTGGGCTTTAGCTGAGAAGAGTTAAAAAATTATCTAGGCTTAAAGTCCTTAGCTCTAATGAATCCTGCACAAAATTTTCTAAATCAGAATGCACTTCCTTGAAATTAGTTTCCTCAAGACGCCTTATTAAGCATGTTTGAAGACCTGCCATATCTAGTTTAGATTTTTTACCAGTACTTTGAGCGATAGCATGATTTAGTAAAACTAAATTAGGTTTAACTTTTTTAGTTAAATACCACATTAAATCTCACATTCCGCACCCTTCCATCGAAATCACCAGAAAGCTTTCTATGAATGGCTTTAAGGTCAGTTGATGGCATTTTAAAATATTAAATTTCTGTT
>RFQS01000291.1 GCA_009924885.1 Pseudomonadota bacterium
CCTATATGGAATGTGATTAATTTTTTGACTATATTGTATTTTGTTTATATTGGTTATAAGAAATAAAATTCACTTTTATTAAAATTAGGCTTATAAAGTTGTGCAGTATTGTTTTGCAGATATTGCGTGTAATTATTATAGGTAAGATTCTTTACAGGAAAGGATTTTGGCGTGTTTTATTGTCATTGAGTCTCTCTGTGCTTTATGTATCTGGTCTCATGTGATTTATTGTGGTGGAATTTAACCGAAGAAAGCCCAGAATTACCTCTAAGCTTCGAGAAAATCAGATAGGAAGCTACTTGCTATATCAAAAGTGAGACACAGAAACATTAAACCAGTTCATAAAAGATATAGATTAGCTACAGTTTTCTATATGTACCATTTAGCTGATTAAGCCCCCCTCTTCTAAATTGTTAATTTCCCCAATGGGGGTGGCTTCTGTATTTAATATACCTCTCTCTTTGCTTGAGTAATTTTTGAAAATCACTTAAACAGGACTTCACGAGGATCATGTTCATAAATCAGGCATAACGCTGCCAATATATCAGCTCTGCAAGATATGAGGTCCCTTTCTATTTTTGATAAATTTGCTTTGGAGCAATTAATTTGCAAATCCTTAAAATATTCAATAACAACGTCTTGTGGCATTTGTTTTTTTTCTCGAATTTTTTTTAAATAACTACCCATGTTGTGCCTGAGCTTAATTTGTTTCATATAAGAAACTTTGTGCTAGTATAGAAAACCATGTTTCATATTTGAAACATGGAGGTTAGAGAAATGAAATTTACAAAAATATATTTAGTGTGTTCTTTATTTATCATAATTACTAACGCTGTTAGTGCAAAGCAGCAAATAAAGACGCTTTCATTAACTAATATGAATTTAGTTAATGTTAATAACCCTGAGCAAATGAAAAGCAAGCAAGCTCTTCAAAATCTTATCCTCAAGGAGCAGAATATTAATTCTGTCAAATTCTTATCAGGAAAGAGAAAAAGGGCATTAGAGAATTATATCAATGGTGAATGGTCACTTAAAGTCTATGATGAGTCTGGTAAATTTTTGTTTGAATATATAGCGTTAATAGAGGACACTATGATTAGTAAATCAGGTCTTGGTGCGTTTTCATTCACCCTTCTTGATAATACAAGGACTGGTATCTATTCAATAAATGCGGGATTAATAGCAGGTGATGGTTTGGTTCTATATTTTTCACTACCCTCAATATATGGAGCATCGCTAGCTCAAATATTTTTAACCCTTAGTGAAGGATATGCTGTTCATGAAGTAAGTAGAGATTGTATTTTCAGTAATAATGAGAAGACTGAATTTAGCTGTAAGAATCGCTTTCCGTCAGAAGTAATTAATGGTTTAACCCCTCTAACTATGGAGAAAATAAAGTGAGATGAATTAGTTTTATTTATATTCTAGAATTGTCTTGCAATCTATTAAAACTCCACGGGTTGGAATACGATTGATTCTCCGAGGAGAACTCGCGGGCTTTAGGCTTTTTTGATTACTAAGGAATAAGTATAGATTCTCCCCTAAGTTAAGTTTTTGAATTATTTTTTCTAAATGATAGTTATGATATGCAATAAACACGTGGGAATCTCTGGTTATAAGCATTCCGTACTTAGAGAGATACTTTCTTGCAAGTTTTCTGTTTATAAAACTATTATGAGTTGCTGTTAGAGACCATTTTACAAGCTTTGATAAGGAGCAGAGTAATGGCGGTTCTTCTATTTGTGGTGAAGTGATTTTAATAACTTGCTCCGTGAATATTCTAGATATCTGCTCCTTAGCTGCCTCTTGTGGCTGCTGACCAAGAAGCTGATTCCACATTGCGTTTAGCTCGTAATTTGAAAATGACATAGGACTCCGTCTAGACGTTAAAAAATACCTGTAGTAATTGTACAGCAAAAATTCCTAAAGAAAAAATAAAGATAGTGATTTAACTCTGGCCTTTGTAAGGGTATTGTGCTTAACTAGAGCTGTTGAGAGAAAGTAGTCTT
>RFQS01000292.1 GCA_009924885.1 Pseudomonadota bacterium
TAGGTACCCTGGACGTTCTCTTCCTCTTTAAGCCCCTTCTTAATGGTATCGTCTACCACTCGGTCCAGATAATTTCCCCGTTGTAAAAATCTAGACTTAAGTAGATCAGCTTGATCCGCACCAGCCCATTCTTCTTCCAATATTTTTAATTCTTCGCTAGTCAGCGATTGACGCATTTGATTACTTACAGAATCGCTCATATTAGTCAGTAATTGAGATATTTTGTTTCCAACGGTTTTTCCTCCCGTGGAACGGAAATATTTATCCACATCATCCGATTCCTGTTTGCTTAAATGGTTAAAAGACGGATGTCTTTGCACCATCTTTTTAAGGTTAGGAATGAGGCTTTTTATCGCCCCCGGCTGAGTTTTGAACGATGCCGCGTTTTCCTTAATTATTAAGTCCCACATCGCCTCTTTTATAATCTTTGGGACTGATGGGTCGGCATTTACAGCAGCCCCCTTCATATCTTCGTAATGCTTCCTCATGATTTGTAAAAAAACGGGATCATCTTTAACAGATGAGGGTTTTAAACTCCCCGGAGTGCCATATATAATATCAGATAAGCCTTCCGTAGGCTGGAAGGGATTTATTTCAGCATCCCCAGAATCGCTAGTGAGATCCTCGAGACTCTCACCTCTAAGAGTCACACGAGATCTTTTCTCTATTTTTATATTATTTAAATGTTCTTGAGCCGCCGCCTCCGCCGCCGCCTCCGCCTCCTGAGCATTTTCAAAAGTAGATCTATATTCTTTCAGGTATTTCTGTCGAAAGTTTTTTAGGATTTCTTTTTCCGCAGCTCTTAATCGACTCTCTTCTTTTTTACTTAGTTTACCACCTTTGTTTTTTTCATGCATCAGTTTCTTATGCATCAGATCTGAGTATGCATCATAATCATTTCTATATACACGTTTATATTCGACTCCTGTTTCTTCCATACCTTTCTTAACGGTATTCTTCACTACTTGACGTAGATAACTAAGTAAATTATTGATATTTTCGAAAGAAGAGGCAGATCTAAGAACCTCGAAAAAAGCAGTTCGTATTTTAGATACTAACTCCTGACGAGCATCGGAAGATTTTAATAGGAACCGCTTCGCGTTTAATTCTCCTATTATCGACCCTAAAAGGCCGTCGTGAAGAGCTTCAATATTTTTTATACCTTCCTCACTTGTATTTATGATATTTGAGCAAATTCCCCCCTTTAACATGGCCTCGATAAATTGCAAAATAATGGATGACTCATCGAATAGAGAGTAATAATTCTTCCTTATATTTCCTAAAATACTTCTTATTTCGCTTATAGAAGTGGAATAAACATCCTCTTGAGTTTTAGGCTCGGGCTTAGTATATATGAGTTGTGCAGCTTCATGTAGTACATTTTTTATTTTATTCTTTCCATCATCCGGGTGTGCCTCGATATACGTGCTAATAGTATCCCAGTCAGACCAGAGGGCCCGAAAAAGCCCACTCAACGTTTCTTTAATTTTAGCTTGTACTTCGCCCTCTTGATCTGGTCCTGCGGAATCTATGAGACTATCTAGGTAATCAATCACTTCAGACGGTATAAAGGAACGAATGTCAACGGGTCGGATATGTAGTCTTTGACTACTAAGAATTCTTCCATAAGATGCCGAGAGATTCTTCTCGGTATTTATCTTTGTTTTCAACTCCGATATTTTCGCTGGATCAGTTTCTTGCTCTAGCTGACTTTCTAAGGAAATCCTTCTAGTTTCGGTTTGCGTTTGCTTATCCTTAAATATACCATCCATTAAATCATTATATTTCGGCATCAGTTCATTAGCGAAATCATTAATGATAGATTCTGCATATGTAGCAGACACATTAGCAAGTCGTACACGAAACAGTCTAAGAATTCCGACAGTCTGCCCAAAAGATAGAAATGTTCTCATAGTGCCTGACAGCAGGCACTATGAGAAGCCTAAACAAAATTCAAAGAATATTTCGCATCTTTTCTAAG
>RFQS01000293.1 GCA_009924885.1 Pseudomonadota bacterium
TTGCAAAATATGAGCGTGATTATTTACCCAAAACTTATTCCAAACATATTGTAAAACAGGGTAACCATTTTGATCTATCACGGAGCCATCTTCTGCAAGCAATAAATAAATTCCATCAAATAAATACTCATCAATATAATCCATGACAGAGGTTGCTCCATGATATGGATATTTCCCTTGTTTTTCTCCTCTCTGATGTGAAGATAAAGGTCTTCTTTGAGAATCAAAAATATCAACAATATTCCCGACCTTCCCAACTCTCCACCCCTCAGGTATCTCCCCAAGCTCACTCTCCACCATCTTCCCACCAGATTTTTTATAAGGCTCACCATTTTCATCAGGAAAATTAAAATCTACAAACCACTCTTTGAAAAGCACTTGAGCAATAATTTCCAGGGTTTTATTCTGCTCTCTTAATAGTTCGACCTTATCATCTAAGCCTGAAAGCACGGCTGCAATTGCTTTTTGTTCGGCGAGGGGAGGGAGAAAGATTTTTAAATTTTCAATATGTTCTGGTCTAATAGAAGGATATGTTGATGTGCTATGTTCTGCTATTTGTTGTAAATTATTTGTTATTTGATTTTGCGTAAGAAAATAATACAGAAACTTTGGATCTGTTTTTTCTTGGATTGCTGAAATAACAGTAAATCCAGTTGAAATGACTAAATTGTCTTGTGGATTTTGAATGAAGCCAAAATGTCTTTGATTTGGTCTAACAGTTGAGTACACAATGTCATTTTCTTTTACAAGTCTTTTTGCTCTGCTTGGTGCTTCGGCAATATTGAAAACTTGTAATTGTTCAATCCTATTTTCTGTAATAGATCCAGTATCCAAATATAAAATTTCATTAAAACCAAAACCCTTATCAATACTTGATTTATTGGTTTCCACAACCTCCCCCAAACTAGTCTCCACCCAGCCTCTAAGATAAAAAACTTTCCCATAACGATCAATTTCTTCTTTTAAACGCTGATTACTTAACTGCTGATAATCTATAAGATCGACTGTATAAGGAATTAATGAATCCTCAAAATCAGCTTTAAGACTGCTAATGACATTAGAGCTTAAAGATAAAGATTCTGAATTTAAATCTGTCCATATTGCAATATCAATATCAGAAGTGACTTTAAATGTATTCCTTGCACGAGAACCGAAGATCACAGCTTTAGAAATGCATGAATGGCTTTCTAGGATAGACATTAGCCTAGAAGTATTGAGCTCATCTAATCCAAAGGAGTTCATTAATTGACCTCTTTCTTTAAGGTGAAATATAAATCACGGATAATTTCTAGATACTCATCCATTATAGACGCTGCAACTGTTTTAGCTAAAGCCTTATCATAAGTGTGAGCGGTAAGATTCCTATCCTCTATGGCTTTCAGCCAAGCCTCAGCATTCTGAATATAACCCTCTTTAAATGCTAAGCGAATAACCTTTTTAGGACTAGATATCTCAGCAAATCCCTCTTCTTCAAAATAATCTTTTAAAGTCTTCCATGCTAATTCTAAAGTAAATTCATAAATTTGAATAAGCCCAGCTCTGATTAAATCATCATCAGGAGTGTCTTTAATTCGAGATACTGCATTAATAAGATCTAAGTAAGCTCTTTCTAAATTATCAAAACGGTATTTCCAATCTTTTTTATTCATAAACTAACCCCACACTTATCATTCATCATCACTCAGCAAAAATTTTTCTATTTCTAACTCTAGTTCTTCTAATTTCGGTAAATAAAGCTGATACTTAGAGACAAACATTTGATTAGTTATCCCACCCATGGCATATTCCATTTTAATATCATTTTTTTCGGCACTGAGTATTATTCCTATAGGTTCATTGTCCCCTTCAGTGTTTTCTTCCATTTTAAAATAATTAAGGTACATATTCATCTGCCCTATGTCGCTATGATCTGCTTCGCCGATCTTGAGATCAATTAGCACAAAACATTTTAAGATACGATGATAAAAAACCAAATCTATAT
>RFQS01000294.1 GCA_009924885.1 Pseudomonadota bacterium
ATTAAATCTAATGAGCTGCGAACTCAATACTTGAAGCCTTTTTGCTCTTTTTCTTCTTGCTTCATTTCTGTGGCTTTTATTGTGCAACAGTGCCTAAATAGCAACATTAGTGAAATAAGCCTAAATAAAATAATTACAGAAAGTGGTCTCAGCAAGGGAGGATTCTTTCATTATTTTAAAAATAAAGATGATCTAATAATAGCTCTTACAGAAAGATCTATGGAGATTTACAAAACTCTTATAATCGATGAAATGAATTTAGATCCTAATCCTATTGGACGTTTCATTAGAGCACAAGCGCATTTAATGCTAGGCAATACTATTTCAAAGCCATGCTATGAGTATGAAAGACTAGAAACTATAGGACAAATACTCTTATTAAGCTTGATGGCAAATCCCAAGCTTCTAGACACTTATCGTAAATGTTACAGTGACTTTGAACAATTCTACAGAAATGATGGTCTAGCACTAAGTAAATCAATGCTTTTAAACTGTGCCATAGATGGTTTATGGATGGCTAAAAGTATAGGAGTGCAAAGTCACAGCAAAGAAGAGATTAATCAATTATTAGAAGAAATCATTCGTTCAAGTAGCGAAAAATAAAATTAAGGAGAAAAAATGAATACAGGTAATATTAATATTTTTGATAATTTAATTAATCAAGTTGAAATTATAAATATCGTAATCTTGTCACTGATTGTCCTGGAGATACTTATAGATTTTTTCTTTTATCGAAATGAAAGAGATTTTAGCGAATCTTGGATTGATATGGGCATGGGTATCATTTTTGAATTATCTAGCCGCCTAGGCGGTCTCTTAATAAGCTTTGCGATACTTAGCTTCGTAAGCCAATTTGCGTTAATTCAATTAACGAATAATTATCAGAATTTACTTTTAGCTATATTAATTTATGATTTTATATATTACTGGACACACCGCCTAGAACACTCATCCCGCTTATTCTGTACTTGGCACAGTGTTCACCATTCTTCTCCAGAATACAGCTTAAGTACATCACTAAGACTATCTTGGCTTGAACCTTTTATCTTATGGTACACATTAATTCCTCTGGTATTAATTGGCTTCCAGCCAACACTGGTAATGTTAGCGGCAGAAATCTCCTTACTATACCAATTTTTTCTGCATACTAAAAAAATTAAAAAGCTAGGTTTCTTAGAATTAATTTTCAATACCCCATCAAACCATAGGGTACATCATGGTTCCAATAACAAGTATCTTGATAAAAATTATGGCTCCATACTGATCATTTGGGATAGACTGTTTGGAACTTATCAGAAAGAAGAAGAGAAGGTCATCTACGGTCTCACGAAACCAATTAACAGCAAAAACCCTCTAGTCATAAATATTACAGAGCTTTCAAGAACTTGGAAAGGTTTTATGCAAAGTGAAAATTTATATAGAAAAGCATTATGGTTATTCAGTCGTCCGAGAGATAGTAATTTTTTAATTTAGGATTTTAAAAAAGGAGAAACATTATGGATAGAAGAGAATTTATTTTAAATACAGCTAAAGCGCTTGGCTTTCTATATACAAGTCAAGTAGTTAACGCCAGTGAGCAGAGAGACCTTGATTCACCGAAGAATATACCGAATTCTCCATATGATGTATGTGTAGTTGGGGCAGGAGCGGCAGGAATATATGCATGTAAACTACTTCAGGAACAAGGTAAATCTTTTATATGCCTAGAAGCCCGCTCTAGAGTTGGTGGACGAGTATATAGTCAAAAGCTAGCAAATGGAAACCATATTGAACTTGGTGCTCAATGGTTGGCAGAATCTGGGCAGACCCGCTTCGCAAGATTAGTGAAAGAATACAAATATAAACGTCTTGTAAATTTCCAAGATGGACTAACGGTTTTCCTTAGAGATAATCAAAAACTATTAGAAGATGGGATATTTCCTTTTTATTCTCTCGGCGAATTCAGGGCTGTCTCATTCTAAAAATCAAGA
>RFQS01000295.1 GCA_009924885.1 Pseudomonadota bacterium
GAGTAGCCAGAAGTTTCTACATTAGTAGAACAGCCGATATATAGATCTATTGCCTTGCCAAATTCAGTCTGGTTAGGCATAGCAGCTAGCATACCAGCGATATCAGTCTTCTCACCATAAAGAGGGGTTTGGTCTATTTTAAAACTGCCAGAGTAAAAGATTTTTTTCTTATGAGCTTCTATCAGTAGTGCATAGTTATCAGCATTCGGGCTAGTTATAAAGAAAGGTCTAACGGTAAACGGTGTTAAATCTAAAGCTACACGGCTTTCTAGTTTATGCCAAGAAATTTTACTTACAGTATCTGGATTTAATTCTAGTTTTACTAATTCTAAAGCTATCTGTGGACCGTAGACGTTTTTAATTTCTAAGCTGCATATCAGCTGGTGAGCTCCGCCGCAGTGACGATAGTTAGGGGAACTTAGTATTAATGCTTTAATGCGATCTTTTTTATCTTTAAGATAGTTAAAATCAGCGATAGCATAGTCTATACCCGGATTATCATGACCATAATGCCTTAACCCCGCATCGATAATAATATACTCAGAGTTTTTAGGTTCCTTGTCATCGTACGATTCGAAGACGAACATATTTTTACCAAGCTCATGTAAACCGCCGAGAGCCAGCATCCTCAAAGTTCTACCATCTCCACGTATAAACTCTCGTGCCATTTCATTGACGGAAAGAGTAGGCTCATCACTGTGATTAGCATTAAAGGGGTTATTAGAATATGTGTTATTAGGCATCTTTAAAATAAGATTTCAGGCTGGGCAGAGTTCACTTTCTTTAAGAATCTCTTGGTAAGCTTTAATGGCTGCTCCAGCATCGCATTTATGTCCTAGCTTAATAAGTACTGCTTCAAGAGCTGTTAAGCCCGTTAAAATATCTCTCTCTGAAACGAAACCAAGATGCCCCATTCTAAAAATCTTATCAAGAAGCTCTTTCTGACCATTCGCTACTACTATATTCCAGTCATTTTTAAAAGCTGCTCTAATAGCAGGTACTGCGATATTTTCTGGAGGATAAATAGCTGTAATCGCCGCAGAAGCAGTCTCATCTTCAGTAAGTAATTTAAGGTTAAGTGCTTTAATTCCAGTTCTTAAAATATCTCTAAGACGCTTATGCCTAGCCGTGATCTGATCTATACCTTCTGCCATCATCATATCTAAAGCTACATTTAGAGCGATTATTAGGCTTACGTTAGGTGTCCAAGGAGTAGTATTATCTGCTAAGGCTTTCTTAGCCTGATTCCAGCAAAAATAATAACCAGGCTGCTTACATACAGCTTTAGCCGCCATCGCCTTATCTGAAACGAAAATGAAGCTTAGACCAGGAGGAACCATAAAGCCTTTCTGTGAGCCAGAAACTAAAATATCTATGCCAAGCTCATCAGTATTAAGTTCCATACAGCCAAGACTAGTAACAGCATCTACCATAACTAAAGCACCATGCTCTTTTATTAATGGGATTAAAGCTTTTAAATTATTCGCTGTACCAGTAGAAGTCTCAGAGTGAGTTAAAGTTACAGCTTTAATTTTACGCTCAGTATCTGCTGCTAATTTAGCTTTTAAATCCTTAGGGTCTATAGCTTTCCCCATCTCTGCTTTAATAATATCTAGATCTGCACCATATAATTTAGCTATATCTGCGAATCTCTGTCCGAAAACCCCTATAACTAAACTGAGAACTTTATCTCCCGCATTAATAGTATTAGAGATCGCTGCTTCCATAGCACCAGTGCCACTTGCTGTATAAATAAAAACATCATTTTGAGTTTTAGCTACAGCCTTAAGTTTTTCATTTACAGAAGAGAATATTTTAGAAAATTCTTTAGATCTATGACCTATAGGATGCTTAGCTAGCGCTAAAAGCACAGACTCTGGTACTGGAGTGGGACCAGGTATCATTAAGAAGTCTTTATCTTGCATAAATTTCTATTATAGCAGCAGCTTAATATATTAAGCT
>RFQS01000296.1 GCA_009924885.1 Pseudomonadota bacterium
TTACGTCGATAATACCAGCTGTAGAAAGATGCACAGCATCAGCAGCAGCGAAATCAGTACTATCAGATGCTAAGAATAAATCCCCAGCATTATTTAAATCAAAAAGTATATTAGTTGCGACAACGTCCTGTTTAGCACCTGTACTAGCGGTTCCATCATCTTGCGCAATCGTGTTGAATACAACACCTGGATTGATATTTATCGCAAGAGCGGGAGCTACGGTACTAAGACCAAACGCTGCGAGCAAAAGCAAGGTTAAACCTTTTCTTAAACTCATTTTTTCTCCTTTTCTTCTAATTGTTTTCATTTGAATTTTAAGTACTTATTACGAAGGGCCAAGTAAAGACACCTCGCACGCATACTCAGAAGTAATAATTCCATTTTTTGGGGCTTGGGTCAATGCTGGAAGATTAATATAAATTAAAGTGTTCAAGATAAGTTATTTGGCTGCGGTTTTACATAGCTCTGTATATCTAAAATCATCATTAAGATTCGTATTGCGAATTAATAAATCTTCCTATGCCCTCTGAGTTATAGTAAATGAGAGGGATTTAACCTTATAGCTTGGAACAAGCACAGATCAAAATAAGAAGATATGAGGTTTTTAGAGATTTTTTGAAAGTCTGTACCTTTAGTTTAATCCTAGAGGTTTAGATAATAATTTTTAGATGGGGCTTTGGGTGGGGATTAATACCATTCTGGAAAATTCTTTGGAGTCCCAAGCAGTCCGAAACTAGGACTGCGCAAGGGACATACTAAAAGTCTTTTTCAGATTAAATGGTATTTTGATATAAAATTAGAAGCTAGTACTGATACAGTTTTCTATTCTTCTGTATAATCTAGCTGTGAAGTCTTGTAGTCTACATACATCCCAAATAGCGGTAGAGCTATAACTAAAAGTCCTGCAGCGAAGCTAATAAGTCCTAAATAAAACATTATTTTCCCCTTATATAAAAATATCTTATCACTATCATTAAGACACCCATTAGAAACAGTACCCCAGACTGAATCAATCTTACCCAATCGCTCGCAGACAAACAAAGTATTTCACCTAAAAAATACCTTAAAATCCACTGCCCTAGAGGCTGAGAAGTGGCGGTATCGGAATTTATAAGGGGTCATTTTTCCCCAAAAGTTTAAAAATCGCAAGTAAATAAAAGCTCGTGGGAGTTAATCCTGATCGTCTTTTCCAAAAAAAGTTCCACCATCAGATTTCATCAAGAAGATTACACAAGAAAGAACCGCTACAATACCGAATATACTGTAACTTAATAAAATCGCTTCTCCATTCATAATTATCTCCTTTTACTAGAATATATATACCATGCTGTTGTCATTAATAGCCCCACACCTAGCACCATCGCAGAAAACAATAACCTATCATAATCAAGCTGTTTAATATCTATCTCAGCTAATGCATATTTTAAAATCCACTGCCCTAAAGGCTGAACACACGCAGCTAAGACCATTAAGACTAGCGGATCCATAAAACTAAATCTATGATTATGTTTCTGACTCTTTCCCTCTCGTTGCTTCAGCCCACTTTGCTTATTTTTAAAATTTCCTTCCACCATGAAATCTAATCATGATATTTTCAGACAGAAATTTTAAGGGGTCATTTTTCCTCAGAAGCCCTTAGCCTAGTAGAACTTCTATTTCGTTCCCACTTAACTAATATCTTTAAGAATCTATCGGAGAAATACATTAAAGTCAAAGCAAACACTAATGCAAATACACAAGTAAAAAATATCAATAACGCAAGCACGCGAGACTCATTTAAAATCACAATTCAATTCTCCGTTTTTGCTTTTCTACATGTAAGTCCAAGAGAAGCATACCCATGATTATAGCAGCGACACCAAGCAGCATCAATGAAAAGTAAATTACAAAAACAAAGACATCAAATGAAACTCATCCACCTCATCTTAAAAAATCTCACTGAAATTTTTAAGGGGTC
>RFQS01000297.1 GCA_009924885.1 Pseudomonadota bacterium
GGTTATATTTGCTCATTGTTTTAGGTTACTTTTTGCTATTGAAACCTATATACAATGAGCTTTTTCTTCTTAATTTAACTTCAGGCTAGATTCTAGGCCCGAAAACTCAGGGGCGCATATCCGATTTAGCTACAGGCTTAATAGCAGCAATCAAAGACGAGACACCTATCAACCCAGATTCACTATTAGGATTTCTCACTAATTTAATCAGAGGCGAAAAGCCAAGCGAAGCAAGCACTAATACTCAAGGCTGGCTAGAATTATTACAGAGTACTAACAATCAAAAAAAGAAAGAGCAGATCGCTAGTAACTTTATCCTAGAATACGCTCCAAAATATTTTACAGAAAATTCAAATAAATATAACAGAGATGAATATCTAGAAAGATTTTTACCCAAAGAGCTTACTGATGGAGATTTTAAACATTTACAACGTTTAGCTCAAGAAATGAACCCTCCAGTAAATCTTCAAGATACTCCAGAACAGAGAACATCCATACTCAATGAAAAGAAAACTAATCTAAAAGCCACACTAGGAGAGTGGTTTAATTACCTCAATGATGAAAATGGTGGCTTAGCTTATCTAGACAATAAAACAAGACACTGGATATTTAATTCAGTGGCTAATTCGGAATTAAGAATACTCGATGATAAGCCTAATCTTAAAACCCTTGAAAAAATCTTAAAAAATCCAGAAACTATAAATTCACACACAGAAATAGATGCTACTGCATTTGCGAAATTTAAAAATATTTTAGAAAAATATCAATCTGGAAGTTTAGATCAAGAACAGATTAAAAATGAAATTAGTAAAGATACTGCTAGAGACCCAAATCTAGATTTTGACTACAAAGAGAAACTCTCTCAGCTTTTCTCTAATAATGAAATAGATAAAGTTATACTTTATTCACTAGCCCTAAACGATCCAAGAGGGACTAAGGTCAATTTTCAAAATAGAACAGAAAATTCAATTAAAGATTGTCCTGTTTTAAACCCTGCTCTAATTGGTGAAGTAAATGACATAGTCAAATTCTGTGAAACTCAGACTGCAAGAGAAACCAAAGCTAAAATTAAAGAAAAATATGCTACTGAAAATCCAGATCTTGCACAATTTTTAGTTGATAACATACAGATTAATAAAGGAAATGCTACTAGTTATTTAAATTTTGCAGCACTCTATGCATTCCTCCAAAATCAATCTCAAAAAGAAATAGATTTAACTACTACTGATGGTGAATGGAGAAAATTTCCAAAAGGTAGTGATGCTAATGAGCTTAGAGATAGCATTAAAGCCTTTAATACTGGCTGGTGTGTTCAAGGATTAGAAACAGCACAGGGATATTTAGATAAGGGAGACTTTCATATCTATTACTCAAAAGACGCAATTGGCAAGGTAACTATACCTAGATTAGCTATAGCCATGCGAGATGATCAGATCATAGAAGTTCGTGGTATCGCAGCAAAACAGAATTTAGATCCATACATCGCAAATGTGATTAATGAAAATGGACGAACTATAATTGCTGAAAAGCTTTACAGCAAAGATGATCAAGGGAAAGCCGTATTTCCTAATAGTGAACAGTGGCTTAGAGCGGATCAAGATATGAAAGATTTAACTATACTGCACACTAAGTTTAAGAATAATCAAGAATTTAATGATAAAGATTTATTCTTTATCTATGAAATACTTCAAAGTATTGAGAGCTTTGGTCATCAAGCAGATCCTAGGATAAATGAAATACTTAAAACTAGAAATCGCACTGAAGATTTTCAACATATGTTTGGTGAAGAGGGAGCGGTATATGGCCAGAATGAGTCTTCTCTGGGGAATATTGAGGATGAGTCTCATTTTTATAATGCCCTAAAGAATCACAGCAATAAATTAGTAGAGCTGATAGTGAATACTGCCATTATAAAACTAAACTCCGATGAATTTAAAACCTTCCTTACTCAGACT
>RFQS01000298.1 GCA_009924885.1 Pseudomonadota bacterium
TAAGAATATTTTAGTAGGCATTAATCTTTCTAGCTCAAAAAATGAATTACTTAAATTTTCTGAAAAAATTGAAAAAAAATATCTTTCAGCTGATGAAACTAAACGAAATAATTTAATTGAGAATATACAGCTCTATCTGTTAGCGCCTGTAATGCTAATGCTCTTAATTAGTTCTTACCCTCTGTTTCTTGCGATTAAATTCTCTCTTCAAGGAGCCTTTTTATAATGAAAATCATTTGCCTAATCATAGTCTACATTTCACTTGGCTTGAATAGCTTAACAGCTAGTCCAGTAAGCTTTTTATCAGAAATTAAAAACACCTCACTGCATAAATCCATGTATCTTGGCGATATAGATTTTATAAAATTTGAGCAGCCGGTAACTTTAATACATTACTTAAATAAGGAAAAGGAAGCTGAACTAATTGATATAAGCCCACTTGCCGCTAGTGATAATGGTTACAAAGAATTTATGATTAAAGCCTTAAACATAGGCGTCAGTACTGTTAGCTTCAAGTGCCGTAATGAGATTATAAAAATAGAAATAAAAGTTAACCCTAACTTTGAAGCATTAGAGTTACAGTTAAATGAGCTTTTCGGCATACCAAATTCGTCTCCAGAAGAAAGGATTAAAGTATTAAGCTCACTACCCATACAGTCATTCAGCATAAATAATGACCAAGCTAAAGCGAATATCTTTTTAAAAGGTACTGTTAGTAATGCTAAAAATGCACTGCTTGCTTTATCCTACGCAGCGAAAGCCGTTAATGATGATGGTATTAAAATCTTTTCTAATCCTGGGGGAAATTTCAGGAATACCGAAGATAGCTCTAAAAGCACCACTGCGAGTAACTCCGATACCTCTAATCAAAGTTTCATTAACTACTACGAAAATCTAAACAGTCTTAAGAACATAGAAAACATTCATCGCGACTTAGTCCTAGCTTCTAAATCCGAAAAAGTAATCTCTTTTATTAAAGTAAAGGAAGCCACTAGGTTCAAGGTTAAAGTTAGATTCCTTGAAATGGATTCTAGATATGTAGACCAGTTTATGAACAGCATCTTAATTACTAGCACTGGCAGTGATGTTCGCGGAGCCGTTGGTTCACCAGTTTTAAGCCCAGCTAATATTAGATCTGCTAGTAATTTTTTTAATAACCAGAGTAGTTCTAATTTTGATATCTCTGGTTTAATAAACTTGGGCTCGCAAGTTATGGGAGGTAATCTTGCAAGTGGAGCTTTAAAACTCTTTGATGGAACGGTTTTAAATTTACTAATTAACAATCTTCTAGAAAAAGGCGTTCTGAAACTGGTGAATGAATTTTCATTAGTGACTCATTCTGGTGAAGAAGTCAGCCTAGGAAAAGGTAGTAGATTCCCTATTCCTAGAATAAATAATAATGTCAGCGGAAATACACTAGGCATAGAATATATACCGATAGGCTTCCACGGTGAGCTTCGTGTTTCCGAATTGGATAATGATTTAATTGATGTACAACTCGCTAGTAGATTAACTTCAGCAGAAGCGAGTAATAATAATCTAAATGGTTTTGCGATACCTGTCTTTAATGAACAGTTCACGAATAATGGAACTGTGCTTCAAGATGGTCAAGAAATTATTATAAACAGCTTCCTCACCGAATCAGAGAGCTTTAGTAAAGCTAAATCACCCCTAGCAAGAATAATTCCTTTTTTAGGTGAATCACATCGTAAACAGAATAATAAAAACATTTTATTCATCGCACTTAAAGCCGAGAAGGAGGACTTTAATCTAGACCAGAATGTAGATGATACTTTCAAGCACTTATTTAAAAATAACTAAACGAAAGAATAAAAGGATAATTCAAACGATGATAGAAAAAGTAATCTCAAGCTCTTTAATTTTCTTAAGCCTTTTCAGTTTTATTTTCATCATAGAAAAACTATTTATTTTAAATACGGATATTAGTA
>RFQS01000299.1 GCA_009924885.1 Pseudomonadota bacterium
TGTTGGCAATCCCAAATGAGAAGTAGGATTGTTAACCCGATCTAATAGATAATCATTGTAAATAGAAGAGAGTGAAACAATTTCCGCCTCTTGGCCCAAAGAAGTATTTGTAAATGCGTTGATAGGTTCTTCGGCAATAGAAATAATTTCAGTTATTTTTTCATCGCCAGTAATTTGTCCAAGTTTATCTACACTTTCAAGAAGTCTTTGAGCAAAGTTTCGAGCTAATGCTAATTTCTGTACTTTGACTGCAAAATTAACTACATTTTCTTTTAAGATTGAGTGATTGCTTAATGCACCCAAATATTCATTAATTTCATAGGTTTCAACTAACTCTTTATCTGTGTTGCTAATTTCTGCAAGAATTGTATTGAGATCTAGTTTTTTAACGTTTTTATCTAACACCAATTTAGAAATAGTGTTATAAATAATTTTATTTTCTAACGCAAAAAAGTAAGTATCTTTAATGTGGGTTGATATATCGTAATATACTTCATCTCCGTATTGAATTAAACCCGCAAGAACCAGTCTTTCAGCTTCCGGATCACGCAAATCGACTATATGTTTTGGGTCGTTTTGCAGTGTGGACATCTGGCTATTGTAATTGGTCTTTCGTCTGCCCATGTTGTCTTTTCCGTAAATCGCTTGCCGTTAAAATCTTTTTTGCAACTTGAACAAGTTACTGTACTGTTATTTCTACGCTTGGGAATTATAGGTTCTTCTACAGGAATTTCTGATTCGTTTGAGTCGAACACTCTTTCAGACTCTTCCTTAACAGATTCTATAATCGCACCAGCATCAATATTTCTAAAAACACCAAGTTCATTAACCGCACTATCTCGCTCATCATTATTACTTGATTCTAAAAGACGAATACAAGTTTTTAAACAATCTTTTACACGTGCCACATCATCTAGTTTACATCCGGGACTCTTAGACGGAGGAGGAATTCTTAACCCTGACATCATGAACAAAACTTCACAAATT
This sequence comes from Pseudomonadota bacterium, assembly GCA_009924885.1. Lineage (GTDB taxonomy): Bacteria > Cyanobacteriota > Vampirovibrionia > LMEP-6097 > LMEP-6097 > LMEP-6097. Next base: position 988 of record RFQS01000299.1, read on the forward strand.
TTACTCCAATCCTGCTCCATAATTCCATCTTCAAGTAAATTTATTATACTGTCCTGATCTTTTTGCATAGGAAAGTCCTTTCAGAGTATCGCACATCTTATCCAATTTTAAACTTACACCTTTGATAATTTCTAAGCGAGTTAATGCAAAACTTTTCTTTGTATCAAGCTCTCTCGCTTTAGCATGATTAGATCTAATATATATCTCTACGTTTTGATAGTAATTGCCTATTTCTATGGGAACTTGGTTTAAGTTTTCCCCAATAATTCGTTTAATGTTGTGTTCGCACCAATCAGCATAGGCTTTATATCTATTCTCTTCAATGTGTAAGAACAAACTGTAAGACGCAAGTAACACGCTATATTCTGATAACATTTCCGGAGAAAGGGTTTTGATAATTGAAAAACTAGAGAGAGAATTTAAGATTTCATTTAAATTAGATGGCGGTGATAAATTAGGAAAGTTTAGTTCAGATTTGAAAATTTCTAAATCTTTCACATAATCTTCTATATTACTCATCGCTAATTTCTGCCTTACTTAATTCAGGATTAATTCTAATCAATTCTTCATTACTCTTGAGTAGGTCGTTCACACTCTTGGTACTCCAAAATTTACAGGACCAATAACGTGCCTTCCAGATAGGACCGGGATTATCGCAATTATGACGTGCCCTAAAAGATTTTCTTCTTTGTGGGTCGTCTCTTTTAATACTCATTTTGGGGTCGCCAAAACGCACCAAAACCACGTTGCCCTTATCATTTTTGACATAGACTCCAAATTTCTTAGGACCACCCGGAGTTCTAAAAGGCTTATTCAATGTATGCTTTTCTTTAGCAAAAACCATTTCGTCAGAAGACCAGTTAGTAAGCAGGCTGTCTTCAAAAACATCGTAATTTGGAGACTCAATAATAAAATTAAAGGTTTCCTCTGACC
>RFQS01000300.1 GCA_009924885.1 Pseudomonadota bacterium
GAATAAAGATATCTTCGTATGTAAAGTAGCGAAACCTAATCAAGACCAGCGTTTTGACGTTCCTACCATAGGATTAGGCACGGTTAAATCTATTCAAAAAAATGGCTTTATCGCTTTCGAGGCTAATGAAACATTCTTTGTAAACCAGAAGGAAACTATCGCTTACGCTAACCAAAATAATATAAGTATAATCTCAGTTAAGCTTTAAACTAGATCTTGGCACTGTTGTCGAATTCTAATTTCTGCGTTTTCGTCGTCAAAAAACATTAATAAAAACCACAATTTCTTAATAAATGCTAAGATATTAATTGAGAAAGTTTCTCAATTATGCAATTTAAAGAATTTATTAATCACAATGATCTTATGCTGAAGAATCTTTTTCGTAAAGAGATCTTAGAATTAGATTTTTCTAAAGCAGTAGAGAGTTTTAATAAACAGAAATTTAATCAAGCTTATAACATACTCCACGAACTCTGGAAAAGCTCCCAGTCCTGTAATCGTAAGTATTTTTATCAAGCCCTATTACAAACTTGTGCTGTTTTTGAGCTTATTAAACAAAATAAAAAAGATGGAGCTAAAAGAATTTACCGCTCTGCAATTAAAAAGCTGCTGCCCTTTAGTAGTTTAACTAAACCAATCAATATTAAAAAATTAATCGCTGACATGATCGAATATTTCGATCATGTAGATAATGATCTCGATCCTCTTCATCACGATATAAAAATAGTTTTTAAACCTAAAATTCTTATGACGAAGAATTTATGTCAAAATCTGAAATAATATATTAAGTATGAATGATGGAGTTAGTACAGCAGGATTCTTCCCCTTTGGATATGTGACCAATAAATTATCTACAGTTTCTTTAGCTGATGGCAGAACAGCGAGTACTTATAGAAGTAATCCTCCAGCTTTAGCAAATTTTTTAAACCAAGCCATAATAACTCCAGTAATGACTAATAGGGAAGTAGGTAGTAATTTAGCATCAGCCTAAACTTGCCATAAGAAGCGACTGCTCGCAAACGTAGAACTTCAAGTAAGTATTCTAGGATTAATTAACCCAATTTGATCAATAAAAGTACTACTTTATTTTTCATCGAATTATTATAAGCATTTGCAGCAAAGATATTTTTAGCTAAATCCAAATAAGCAACGACTGAACTGGAATCAAGCTCCAAAACAGTATTACGCAGCTCAACAGTATATTTACGCTCTGAAATCTTCTCTAGTATTAGGTCTCCACCCTTTAAACTATAGAGTAGCGGAAATGATTTAAGCGGAATACTCTTCTTTAGAATTAGTTTTAGCTTAGTTTCTAAAGCTTGAAACTCCCTACCATAAATTCGCTCAAAAGGTACACTCGTTAGCTCTGCTGGTTTTACAAATTTCTGCAAGATTAAAAGCTCTGATTTATCTTGACTATAGTTAACCTGATAAACTTCGATAATTAATTCCTGCTTTACGCCTTTAATATCTATCTTGTTAATAAAATTTTCCGCACTAATCATCTGACTTCTATTCGCTGCAATTATAAGATCATTCGAGCTAGGGTTTACGAAAGCATAGGGCTTAGGTAATTTACTATTCTGGCTAATAAGCATCTGCTTGAAAAGTCTTTGATTAAGAAGCTCTGAGACCTTCTCCGGTCTTGCATACATTAATTTAATAACCTTAAAATCCAAAGCCGATAAATCTTCTTTAGATACGCGTAAAGTATTCTGGCTAAAGGTTTTCTGTAACTTCGCCATATGTAAAATATCGTCTATCGCTGAGCTAACATCTATGTCTTGAAGATTAATCGAGATCTTGGTTTCAAGGTGCTTCGGAAAAACTAGATTAAATCCTCCTATCTTAGAAAGTATGACCAGTATTTCTGAGACATTAGTTTCATAGAAAGAAAGATTA
>RFQS01000004.1 GCA_009924885.1 Pseudomonadota bacterium
CTTTTCTGTTTTCTCCAGAAGAGTGACAAAATTAAAGAATTCTTTTTTTATACTAGCTAAAAGCTTCCAAACTTCACTAGAGTGCTTCTGTATAGCAAGAGTTCTGAAACCCATTTGCAGACTATTCAATAAAGCCGCTAGGACAGAAGGTCCAGCTACGATCACTCGACAATCACGCTGCAAAATTTCAAGCAACTCAGGTTTGCGAGCGACTTCAGCATACAAACCTTCAATCGGCAAAAAGAGAATAGCAAAATCAGTGGTATGTGGCGGATGAATATATTTATCACGAATCGATCTCGCCTCAATTTTAATCCTAGTCTCAAGCTGCTTTAAAGCTTTGTCAGAAGCTATCAAATCCCCTTGTTCACCTGCTTCTATTAATCTCAAATAATCCTCTTGAGGAAATTTAGCATCTAAAGGCAGCCATAATGGTTCTGGACTATCCCCTTGACCTGGAAACTTAATCGCAAAATCTACAATTTCAGTAGATTTAGGTCTAACTTTCACATTTTTCTCGAACTGCTCTGGAGCTAAGATCTGCTCAAGCAAGCTACCTAGCTGTATCTCACCCCAAGTACCACGAGTTTTTACATTATTTAACAAGCGCTTTAGATCACCAACTCCAACAGCAAGATTCTGCATTTCACCTAAGCCCTTATAAACCTGCTCTAATCGTTCATCAACTCGTTTAAAGGATTCCCCTAAGCGCTTATCTAAAGTCCCCTGCAAACGCTCATCAACAGTCAATCTCATTTGCTCAAGCTTTAAATTATTATCCTCTTGCATCGCCATTAAACGTGATTCAAGAGTAGATTTCAAAGCTTGAAAATCTTGACGACTACCGCTATCCAGGGATCTAAAACGATTTTCCAATCCCTCTTGAAATAACGAAAGCTGCTTATGATTAAGAGAAAAACCATTCGAGAATCTGGATAATTCCACCAAAACATAGATGGATAGAATTATGGATACAAAAGAAAAAATCAGAATAATAAAATCAAGAGTCATAGGCATAAAATTAAATATACAGCTGAAAAATCATCTAAAGTTTACTGTGGTTCTTTAATAGCAAAGCTTCTAATAAAATCATCTAAATTATTCTCCTCGCGCTTAAGCTCTTGAGCTGGTCCCAATACTTTAAAAAACCAAGTACCAAGCTCCGTTTCAGCAACGATAATATAAGCAGCCCAATTTTCACGTAAAAGCTTTTGAGCAGATGGATTAAATGGGTCCTTAGATTCTAAATAATTACCATTTAAGTACAATTTAGTTACAGGAATAGAATGATAGTTAAACTGAGTATTTTCTAAAATCTGAAATGCCGCATCCTGAGAAAACTGATTTTTCCAGCGCTCTATATTTGCCTCCAAACCACCAGCATTACCTGGCAAAAACGAAACTGAAAGATTAGAATTATCAGCTATCTTGTACTGCTCTAGGCGCATAGAGTTAGAAACTGGTTCTTTAATCCAAGTGTTAAAGACTTTATAAGAGATAGCTCCCTTCGCTAAATGCCGAGTATCGTATTTAGTCATTTCTTGACTAGAGAAACTAGAACAGGCTGCCATGGAGAAAGTCATAACAATAAATAAATAAAATCTAAATAGCATCAATAGAGCCCAATATCCTTATCTATGTAAGTGTAGCAATTTTATTTAATGGGCGTGTAAATGAAGAAGGCTTTTAAAAAGAATACTGTAGGAAAATTTAAAATTTAACTTAAATTTACTTAACAAAAACCTAGATACTAGGCTAAAGCCTCACAAATCGTGATACATTTATTCCTTGACATGTCTACCAATATCACTAACATACGTAATATCGCTATCATAGCTCACGTTGACCACGGTAAAACCACGCTTCTAGATGCAATCTTAGATCAAACTAATTGCTTTGCAGATCATAAAGAAAGAGTAATCTGTGTCATGGACAGTAATCCTTTAGAGAAAGAGCGCGGGATTACGATATTTAGTAAAAATACTTCCGTAAAATTTGGTGATAAAACAATAAACATCGTAGACACACCAGGTCACTCAGACTTTGGTGGTGAAGTGGAAAGGGTTCTAGGTATGGTTCAGGGCTGTCTTTTACTCGTAGATGCTTTTGAAGGACCAATGCCTCAGACTAGATTCGTTTTAAAGAAAGCTTTTGAGAAAGGTCTCAAGCCTATTCTTGTTATTAACAAAATAGATAAATTAAATGCTGATCCAGCAAGAGTTATAGATGAAGTTCTAGAATTATTTATAGATCTAGGTGCTGATGATAGTCAAATCGAATTCCCTATCATCTATGCTTCTGGGGTAAACGGGATGGCTAAAGCTAGCCTTGAAGATAAAGATGCTGGCATGGAAGTCATTCTAGAGACCATTCTTAAAGAAGTACCTGCACCGGCTGGAGATATAGAAGCACCATTTTTATTCCAAACAGTGAGCTTAGATTCAAATGAATACTTAGGTAGAATGCTTGTAGGTAGAGTTCTTAATGGTAGCGTGAAAGTTAATGATCAAGTAAACCTTATCAAAATTGAAAATGGTGAAAAACAAATCATGAAAAAGAAAATCGCTAAGATTTTTGGTTTTAATGGTTTAGAGAAAGTAGAATTAGAGACGGCTTCAGCTGGAATGATAGTTATGCTAGCTGGCATGGTTGAAGGTAATATCGGAGATACAGTCTGTGTACCTACTCTTACAGATGCTCTTCCAGCGATAAAAGTAGATGAACCTACTCTAGAAATGATATTTTCAGTAAATTCCAGTCCTTTTGCGGGTCAAGAAGGTAAATTCGTTACTTCTAGACAAGTAAAAGCTAGATTAGAAAAAGAATTAGAAACTAACGTAGCGATGCGTGTCACTGCTACTGACAGCACTGATGCTTTCTTAGTTGCAGGAAGAGGTGAATTGCATTTAGGTATACTTATCGAGACTATGAGACGTGAAGGCTTTGAGTTTCAAGTCGGGAAACCAAGAGTAATTCAAAAAATAGTAAACTCTAAAGTACATGAGCCTTTTGAAGAATTAATTTTAGACGTAGAAGATGAGTTCTCTGGTGCTTGTATCGAGAGACTTGGGAAAAGAAGAGCTGAAATGACCTACATGAACACTCTTCACGGCAGAACTACACTTAAATTCATGATCCCTACTAGAGGTTTAATTGGCTTTGCGACTGAGTTTGTAAGAATAACCAAAGGTACTGGTATCATGAGTCATTCATTTATAGAATACAGAGAATATGCTGGTGACATAGATAAAGTGAGACCTGGCGTATTAGTTAACTTAGAAGAAGGCGTGGCTACCTCTTATTCACTAGAAAACTTCTCTGATAGAGGTGTTTTCTTTATAAAACCTGGTACTAAAGTTTATAAAGGTATGATAGTCGGTGAAGCGAACCGTGCTCAAGATATAGAACTTAACCTTACTAAGGAAAAAGCTCTTACCAACATGCGTTCAGCTGGAGCAGATGTTCTAGTGCAGCTTAAATCCACTCGTGATATAGGTTTAGAAGATGCTCTAGTTTATATAAATGATGAAGAGTTAGTCGAAATTACTCCTCTAAATATTCGTTTCCGTAAACAGGTTTTAGACAAGAAAGCTTTTAAAAAGCAGACTATGAGTTAAGAGGCTCTACAATGGTATCCACAGCACGCGCACCCACTGTAATAGACCTAATCGCAAGAGCAGCTTACTCTGATGAGCCACCAGTAGGAATAAAACAAAGCCCTCTCACTTCAGGAAATCCTCTTCCGGGTTTTGATAGGTCTTCTAGTCAAAGACTGGAGTTACATCAAGTGGAGCAAGCACCGTCATTTGAGGGAACGATAAACTTAATTCGAGAAGAATATGATAGGTTAAAACAACTTATTCAAAGCCCTATTTTTAATCAAAGCGAATTCGAACAAATCGAAAAGCAGCTCATTCAAAGCTACAAAACACTTACTAGAGAACACTTAGATAGGTTAAGAGAAGATATTGATATACCAAGGGCACAAGCAAGACGCCAAGAAGCAAACAATAAACCTATCCAGCAGTTTAAAAATCAAATCACCCTATTAGAAAATATAAATAATTCTCTAATTGATAATATTGAAAAACTGGAAAACAATTTCAGTGATTTAAGCTTCAGACCACATGAAGCCGAGTATTTAAGCCAAACTCACTTGGGTAAAGTATTTAAGCTACAACCCACTAGCACAGGGCTGTTTACTGAAATTATCGCTGAGCAAAAGCACCAAGTTTTAAAAAATTTAGCAAAGATATTTTCATCATCTATTTCTTCAGAAGATGAACGCATGACTACAACCCTTCAAGAGAAGAGATTTAAAGGTCTCTATCATCAAATACTAGATATCTATGAAAGCCATATCCCCACCAAAGGAGGAATGTCTAACCCTTTCGAACAAAGAAATTTTAATGATTACTTAATTGAAAAAGAAATCCATCAACCAAATTATCACAATCTTAGCCCTGCTGCCCAAGCTGCTCTTGATGCACAAATCGATAAAAGTACAAATCCAGCAGAAAAGAACAAACTAACTTTAAAGAAAAATGATTTGGTCTATGGTGTAGGCAGGAGAGATGCCTTGATTGAAAATCTTAATACCCTTTATAAAAATGATTTTCGAGAAACAGTGAAAATCATACAGCGTTATGTTGAAAACTCTTTTAAAAATGAATCCAATATAAATCATCAGGAATTAATGCCCGATGGTACTATAGGACCCCGTGACCTAGCCGTTCTTGGCTTTAGCGATGCTGCACTTAGAGAAAAACATGTTCACCCACTGGGTCTTAAATTTACAATCGGTGGTATTAACGAAACACGTGTTTCCATAGCAGCTCAATTTCTAAATCAACTTCTTGAAACTGGTGGCATAGAGAATTACTTAAAAATCAAAAATAATCAATACGGAAAAATAGGACGAAGCATAGATAAAGACCTTAACTTCAATACAGACTTTAGCATCGAAAAAGTAATACACTTTTCGCCACGGGGACCTTTTGATATAAGCGGCTCAGATATAGGTTTCTTAATTAAAGAAAAAAGAAAAGATCTGCGAACTGGGTCTCAAGAAAAGAATTCCGAGTCATTCAGCTATAAATTTATCAGAATACAAGTTAAAAGCTCAGAGCGGGGAGCAGCTAAATCAATGGGTAGTAAATATCCAGATATACACGCTATCTCAGGCACTCAAAATAAATTAAATCCTAAAACAAGAATCCCTTTAGGGGACAGGGTTACTTCACTTTACACAAGTGGAGAAGAGCGAACTTACCCTTACGCAGAATCCAAGAAACTGATTAAGAGAGCTATTGACCCCGATCTTCCTTTAAAACTTCTAACTGGTATTAACAAAGATAGACAAAGAAATTTTTTAACCATAGAAGAAAAGCAATATCAAAAACTAGAGAAGCTTTTCAATGATGAGACTCTTTTCAAAAAGCAAGGTAAAAATACAGTCCCCGTAGATGATACCGCTGAAATTAAATTAATGAATGCCCTTGCACCACAAGGCTTCTTATCATCTCTATGCCTAGCTTATCAAAAATACCCCTATACTCTTCAACGGAAATTAATTAACGAACTACCCGAGAGTTTCACACAAGCTTCTGCACTTAGCAATCAAATACCTATTGAATACTTCAGCTCAGAAGTAAATAAATTAGTACAAAGTTTAGCTTCTAGGCTTAACTTGCGAAGCATTAAAGTGGGACAGGCATTCAAAAGCGATTTGTTCAACAGCATGAATGAGCAAAAAATTGAGATGAGTTATCTAAAACCAATACTCTACAAAGCTCTCAGAGAATACCAAGCTAAAGCAAACTGGGCTGAAATAAATTTAGATGAAATCTTAAAACCTTACGCAAACGAAGCAAGGGAACAGAAAGAAATTCTTGGTCATAGGCTAGGAGAGGTTAAGAGACTACTTAAACAATATTTAAGCAAAATGCTAGAGACTTCAAATCCTCAATTAACTCAAGCTGATAGACAAAGTGTTTCAAAGATTTTAATAAATCATCAAATTGCCTTTAATCCAGCCTTTTTTCATAGAATCAGTAATCCAGAAATTAAAACCAAGGATGATATTCTGAGCTGCCTTGATGAATTTCCTAAAAACTTTAAAACCAAATTTGAAACTGCACCCATAGACCTAAGTAAGGAAAATAAAACCAAACAATTAAAATTAAAACAAGATAATTCAGTAATAAGCCTTAGACAGACTAATAAGGAAGCTCAAGCATCCGCCTAAACTCCCCCTCAACTAAAACCTTGACGCCTAGTGAGTTCGCCTTCTCCAACTTAGAACCAGCTTCATCACCACATAGTAAATAAGATGTGCTTTTAGAGACACTAGAACTAGTTTTACCACCGTTATCCTTAATCAATTTCTCAAAATAGGATCTGCTCTCAGATAGAGTTCCAGTAATAACGAAAGTCAGCCCAGAAAATCTATCAGAAAGCTTACGCTGGGTTATTTCTATAAAATCAAAACCAAGTTCATAATAATCTTTTTTTATTTGGACATAAATCTCAGAGTGAAAAAACTGAACTAAAGAAGCCAGAATCTTCTCCCCAAGACCATCTAGTTTTAAAAGTTCTTGTCCATTATTTACTAAAACTTCATGTTCAAGCTCAGATAAATTAGGAATTAAAGAAGCTATTAATTGAGCTACATTTAAACCTACATGTTTAATACCTAAAGCGTGAAGGAATCGGTGAAAAGCCTTTCCTCGACTAGCTTGAATCGCCGCAAGTAAATTATTAACAGACTTATCGGCCATTCTTTCTAAATCTATTAATTGCTCATATCTCAGCCTATAAAGGTCTAGCGGATTAGAAATTAATTTTACTTCTAACAGCTGCTCTATTATAGAAGGTCCTAGACCAGAGATATCCAGAGCGTTTCTAGAAACCCAATGTTCAATACGCCTCTGTATCTGAGCAGCACAGCCCACTATATTAGGGCATCTTAACGCCACGTCTTCCTGCTCTAAAACACTGTCACAGACAGGACATTTACTAAGTTTTTGTATCTGGCTGCGAATTTCATTTTCTAAAAGAGCCCCCTGCACAACTCCATTTTCTGCATTTACATCATCTCTGATTACAGAAACTATCTCTGGGATTATCTCACCAGCCTTGCGCACAGAAACCTTATCCCCAAGCCCAACTCCGAGCCTAGCTATCTGATCAAAGTTATGCAGAGTCGCACGTTTCACAGTAGTCCCAGCTAAAAGCACTGGCTCTAAATTAGCTACTGGAGTGATTATGCCAGTACGACCGACTTCATAATCCACTGAAATCACTTTAGTTATAGCCTCTTCAGCTGTAAACTTTAAAGCCATCGCCCAACGTGGAAACTTACTAGTCACCCCAAGTGTTTTCTGCAAGTGAGTTTCATTAATTTTAACGACAGCTCCATCTATCTCTAGATCTAAGCTGTCTTTCTTCTCTTGCCATTCATGGTATAAATTAATCACCTCTTCAATACTAGTACAGAGATGATTACCCCCTTTATTTACATGAAAACCCCAATCATCGAGCTGCTTTAGTGCATGCCAGTGCGTAAACACCTTATCGTCAGAGTCAGCAGTGGAATTCTCAGACACCTCACCATCAGCATCCTTGGCTAAATGTAAACCATAACAAATAATATCTAAATTTCTCTCAGCTGTAATTTTAGGATCAAGCTGCCTAAGCGCTCCAGAAGCCGTATTGCGAGGATTTGCGTAAAGATCTAATCCTTGATTAGCCCTAGCTTCATTTACCTTAATAAATTCAGCTTTAGGTAAGTAAACTTCTCCACGAACAGTACAGTCACCTAAGCCTAATATATTTTTCGGAAGAGATTTTATAGTAAAAATATTAGGAGTGACGTCTTCACCAAGCTTTCCATCACCGCGGGTAGCAGCTCTGTATAAGTTACCGTTCTTATAATCTATGCTTATACTCAGACCATCTACCTTCAGCTCAAATACATAAGTCCTTACTGTTTCAGCCCCTATTATTCGATTAATTCTTTCTTCCCAAGCACGTATATCCTGCTCCCCAAAAGCATTAGCAAGGCTCATCATCGGAATTGCATGTGCAATTTTATTAAAAGATGTTTTATATACTCCCGTTCCTACAGTCTGCGTAATACTGTCAGCTTCCATTAAATCTGGGTAAGCAGCCTCTAAAGCTATCAGCTCTTGTAAATGAGCATCATAAACAGCATCAGCAACTTCGCTATTATTTTCTATATAATACTGATGGCTCCAATGTTTGAGCTTGATTTGAAGATCTTGGTATTTAGCCTCAGCTTCCTTATATGTTTCCTTGAGCACAAGAAATATTATAGCTGTAAGTCAGTTATATCTTAGTTATTTGGAGTAGTAAGAATAATTACAGGATTAGGATATTCTGGATCAATGTATATAAAAAGGTCTTAGTTATAGAAAGGGGATACCAAAGTAACTTTTTTATAAATGTAAATATAATGTTTAGTACAATAAGCTTATAATTTTAGCTTGTCTATTTTTGGTTGAGTTAGGCAAATCATAATTGTTATGAATACAGAATCGCAAGTTATATCAAAAAAAAGAGTTTCTAATTATGGTGAGGTTTATACTGCTTCACGAGAGGTAAAAGCTATGCTAGACCTCGTTAAGCAAGAAACAGAGAGAATTGATTCAAGATTTCTCGAACCTGCCTGTGGGAACGGAAATTTTTTAGCTGAGGTACTTGAAAGGAAGCTCAAAGTAGTAAAGGATAGATATTCTAAAAGCCAATTAGAATATGAAAGATATGCTGTGATAGCAGCTTCTAGTATCTATGGCATTGATATATTAGAGGATAATGTTCTGGAATGCAGAGAAAGGTTATTTAGTATATTCAGCTCTGAGTATTTAGATCTGTATTCAAGTAGTTATAAAGATGAGTGTCTTGATACTGTTAAATTTTTACTTAAGAAGAATATTATTTTTGGAGATGCTCTGGATTTTAAAAATCCAGAAACTAAGAAGCCAATCATATTTTCTGAATGGAGTGCTGTTAATGGTTCTATGATTAAACGGAGGGATTTTATGCTGAAATTTCTTGTTGAAAAAACTTATCAACTGAAGCTTTTCAACGATCAAGGTAGTACAACTGCAATAGATGAGCCAGTCAAGGACTTTCCATTAGTTCATTTTTTGAGGCTTGCAGATGCTGAAAACTAATTCTAATTACAATCCAGATGTACTTAGCTGTCTTGCCAATTTAAGCAATGATGAAGTGTTTACTCCGCCTAATTTAGTAAATGATATTTTAAATTTGCTCCCAGATAAACTTTGGTCTGATGCTAATGCTAAATTTCTTGATCCAGTAAGTAAAAGCGGTGTATTCCTTAGAGAGATAGCAAAGCGTTTAATGAAAGGATTAGAGGGGGAAATACCAGACAAGCAGGAACGTATAAATCATATTTTCAGCAAACAGCTTTATGGTATTTCGATAACAGAGCTAACCGCTCTTCTTTCACGAAGGAGCGTGTATTGCTCAAAGAAAGCTAATGGTAAGTATTCGGTTTGTGAAACTTTTACTTCTGAGGATGGAAATATTTATTATCAACGCTCTCAACATACTTGGATAAGTGGTAAATGCAGTTTCTGTGGAGCAAACCAAGAAGTATATGAAAGAGAAGATTCTCTAGAAGCTTATGCTTATAATTTTATTCATACAGATAAACCCGAGGAGATATTTAACGTGAAATTTGATGTTATTGTTGGTAACCCACCTTATCAGTTGAGTGATGGGGGACACGGAAGAAGTGCTGGACCAATCTATCATAAATTTATAGAGCAAGCTAAAAAGCTAAATCCTCGATACCTAATGATGATCATCCCCGCTCGTTGGTACGCTGGTGGCAAAGGTTTAGATGACTTCAGATCTGAAATGCTCTCAGATAAACGAATTAGGAAATTGATTGATTTTGAAAATTCAAATGATATTTTCCCTGGTGTTGATGTAGCAGGCGGTATTTGTTATTTTCTATGGAATAGAGATGATTTGGGACATTGTGATGTTGTAAATTGGATAAATGGGAATCAAGTGAAATCAGAAAGAGCCTTGGATGAATTTCATGTTTTCATACGAAGTGGTCAAAGTGTTCCTATAATACGCAAAATATGGAACCTGCATAATAACAAAAGACTTAGTGATATTGTATCTTCAAGAAAACCCTTCGGATTACCGACGAATTATGTTCCTAAAAATAGTGGTATTCCTTGTTGGTTTACACAAAAAATTGGCTTAAGATATGCAAGTGAAGATGATTTTTGTGATGATAATGAATTGTTAAATAAATGGAAATTATTAGTTCCACCAGCACCAATTGCTGGGCAAACAGATTTCTCAAAACCAATAGGATTTTATTATGATGGAAATGTACGCATTGCTAAGCCTGGTGAATGTTGTACGGAATCATTTATTGTTGCTGGAGCATTTTCAACAGAGAAAGAAGTCAAGTCTTTTAAGACTTATCTTTTCACAAAAATTACTAGGTTTCTTCTTTTGCAGACTGTTGTCTCACAACACGTAACAAGAGAAAAATTTTTTTTTGTACCCGATTTGGGAAATTATGAGGGAGTTTATACTGATGAGTACCTTCGAAAAAAATGGAATATCACTGAAGAAGAGTGGACATTTATTGATTCAAAAATAAAGAATATTAGTAAGATTGACAGCGAAAATGACTAAAGACAAAGCCTTACAACCCGCTGCTTATACAACTCTCAAAGAGACTATAGGAGATATTTTACAGCAAGGTAGAACTGAAGCTGCTAAGGCAGTTAATACAGTTTTATTACAGAGCTACTGGCAGATTGGACGACATATTGTAGAGTTTGAGCAAAAAGGTTCAAAGAAAGCACAATATGGCAATCAGCTTTTAACAAAGCTTTCTAAGGATTTAACATTAGAGTTTGGGAAGGGTTTTAGCAGATCTAATTTATTTTTAATCAGAAAACTATATTTAACTTTTTCAAAAATCCAGACAGTGTCTGGAAAATCTGAGAGTAGCGAAACATTATCTAGTTTACTGAGCTGGAGTCACTATGCAGAAATTTTAAAATCAGATAATGATTTAGAAATTAACTTTTATATAAAGCAGTGTGAAAAAGAAAATTGGAGTGTTCGAGAGTTAAAACGACAAATGAAGAGTATGCTTTTTCATCGCTTAGCTTTAAGTAAAGATAAAGCTGGTATTCTAGCAATTGCGAACAAAGGATGCAGACTCCAAGAGCCAAAAGATATTATCAAAGATCCTTATGTGTTTGAATTTCTAGGGATAATGCCACAAGAACAGTATACAGAGGGAGAATTAGAACAAAAACTAATACAGAACTTAGAGAATTTTCTTTTAGAACTAGGAAACGGCTTTGCCTTCATTGGCAGGCAATATAAAATCACACTTGCAAATCGTCATTTTTTTGTTGATTTAGTTTTTTATCACCGTATCCTTAGTAAATATCAACTGTATTTGCCTGATAGAAAGCACTTACAGGCAGAGTTAGAGAAAATATTAAACTATGAATAAAGAATTTTTCCCACCTCGACCGCTCACGAATCCTACAATTTATGCTTATGAATTATTAGGAGTAGATACACATAAGGGTTGGCTAAAAATAGGTTTTACAGATCGTGATGTCAGAACTCGCATAAAAGAACAATTAGGTACAGCTGCAATCAAGTACAAGATTGTATTTGAAGAATCAGCCATGAAGCAAGATGGTAGCTCTTTTACAGATCATGATGTACACCGCATTTTAAAGAAAGAAAGAGAATCCTCAGAAAACTCCACATTTTCTATGGAATGCCAAGATGCGTTTTGGAAAAACCTTTGCTAGTTATCAATTAGCAAAAAAAATGAATTGGATGAAGATATTAATACTCACGTTTAAACCAGCAGTAGAGGAAGCTTGGAAAGAAGATTTACTCTCACATATTGATTTTGAGGGATGAAGTTTCTTTTCAAAGAATGAAGGTGGTGAACTCAAAGATCCAGAATTTAATTCTTTGCAGCCATTAGTTTGTTTTGGCTCATTTCAGGACTATCTAGGGCGAAATAAACAAACCAATGGAATTAAAACCAAGAATGAGTGGGTCCATGCTACCCATTGGGATCTTGTGATTTTTGATGAATATCATTTTGGTGCTTGGCGTGATAATGCCCGTGATTTATTTGGCAAAGATTTAGAAGCTGAACAAGAAATTGATGATTTCAGGAAAATCGAGAAAGATGGCTTCTTAGAAGAAGATAAGGTAGAGCATTTTGAAGAAATACTTCCAATCACCTCTGACCATTATCTGTATTTATCTGGCACACCATTTCGTGCGATTAATTCAGGTGAATTTATTGAAGAGCAAATTTTCAATTGGACTTATTCCGATGAGCAGAGGGCTAAAAAGTCTTGGCAAGGTGCTGCTAATCCCTATGCAGCTTTACCAAGAATGGTTATGCTCACATACCAATTGCCTGATTCAATTGCTCAAGTAGCCATGCAGGGTGAATTTGATGGATTCGATTTAAATGTTTTTTTTAAAGCTGAGGGGTGCAGAGAAAAGGCTCACTTTACATATGAGGAGCAGGTCCAAAAATGGTTAGATTTAATTCGAGGGGCTTTTAACGAAACAACTATTGATAATTTAAAAATGGGTGCAAAAAAACCACCATTGCCATTTTCACATATACCATTGTTAAAGGTTTTGAATCATACATTTTGGTTTTTACCAAGTATCTCCGCCTGTTACGCTATGTCAAACTTGTTAAAACAACGTCAGAATAAGTTTTACCATGACTACACCGTGGTTGTAGCAGCTGGAATCGAAGCTGGCAGCGGTGCTGAAGCACTTCAACCAGTTCTTAAAGCAATGACAGATAATTCATTAAAATCTAAAACCATAACTCTTTCTTGTGGAAAATTAAGTACAGGAGTCTCCATTAAGCCTTGGACTGGTATTTTCATGTTACGTAATTTGTCAACTCCCGAAACTTATTTTCAAGCAGCTTTTCGAGTTCAGACCCCATGGGTTATTAAAAATCCTGATGATAGATCCCCCAATAGAGAAGAGATTCTCAAAGAAGAGTGTTATCTTTTTGACTTTGCACCTAATCGGGCGTTAAAGCAAATTGCGGATTATGCTTGTCGTTTAAATATTAACGAGACGAATCCTGAAAAAAATGTTGAAGAATTTATCAATTTCCTTCCAGTATTAGCCTATGATGGCAGCTCAATGAAGCAAATAGATGCAGCTGGAATTCTAGATATTGCAATGAGTGGTACTACTGCGACTCTTTTGGCGAGAAGATGGGAAAGTGCTTTACTTGTTAACGTAGATAACAACACACTTGCAAGACTGATGGCAAACCAAGATGCAATGAATGCCTTAATGAATATTGAAGGATTTAGAACTTTAAATCAAGAGATTGAAACTATTATTAATAAATCTGAAGCGGTCAAAAAAATAAAAAAAGATACAAACAGCCAAGAATTTAGCGAAAAAGAAAAAAAAGAGTTATCAACGGAAGAAAAAGAATATAAAAGCCTTAGAAAGCAAATACAAGATAAATTAATTAAATTCGCTACTCGCATACCAGTGTTTATGTATCTTACAGATTATAGAGAAAAAAGCTTGAAAGATGTTATTACTCAAATTGAGCCTGGGCTTTTTAAAAAAGTGACTGGCTTGATGGTAAAAGACTTTCAACTGTTGGTCAGTCTTGGTGTTTTCAATTCTGCACTAATGAATGATGCTGTTTATAAATTCAAACGCTATGAAGATGCTAGTTTAGAATATATTGGAATTAATAAACGTGAAGGAGAAGACATAGGACTTTATGATACCGTCCTTAGTCACGAAGACTATACGAATACAAAACTATAACTCCTAAAAACAAAAACCTGCAAGCAAAGCAATAACCACAACTGAAATAACTGTCAAATAAATAGCCGCCTTTAAGCCAAATGCCTGCTTATAAACAAAAACCGTAGTTAAATTCACAGATGGACTAGCCGTCATAAAGGCAAGTACAGCTCCAATAGGCACTCCCATACTTAAAAATTCTTGGCTCATAGGAATATCTGCTCCTGCACAAAAATAAAAAGGAAATGCGATAAGTGAGAAAATCCAAGGTGCCAAATATTTATTAGTTAGCACAGCTTGAAAAGCAGTCAGAGACTCATAATTAAAATGAAGCAAGCTTGCAAGAGCTACAGACAAAAGTATCCACGGTAAAAACTGTTTTATCGCAGCGACCAGATCCTCTCGTATATGTGCGAGAACTTCATTAGCACCTAATTTATGCTGATGGACATCTACTACGTTTTCGTCGTCCTCATGATGATCTTCACTACTATGCTCATGCACAGCAGCGTGATTTCCATGATCAGCTTCACAACAATGTTCCTTAGATGCTCCATCTGGAGCTAATTTCAACGCAATAAACTCTGCAATTTTAGCTTCTCCAGAGAGGATAAAAACATAGGTAACTAAAACAGCAAAAGCTACCGCCATTAATAAACGATAAGCCGTAATCTCTAAACCAAAAATTCCATAATTAAGGATTAAAGCTGGGACACTACAAGCATTTCCAGCAAGAAGGAAAGCTAAAATTATTTTCCAATCAAGCTGTTTACGATACAGTCCTAAAGCAAGTGGAATCATCCCACAGGTGCAAATAGGAATTAATGCACCGAGAAAGGCTGAAGCTAATATCATCCAAAAAAGATTTAATTGATATTTTAAAGTCTCTGAGAACTTCCTAGAAGAATTAGCTCCAGTTAAAACAGTAATTCCAGCCTTTTCAAAATACCCATCAGGTAAATAAACTTCAAGTAAGGACGAGCAAATAACCGCAATAAAGAATACAGGCAGTATCTCAAATAATATATGGATAAAATGCTCTATAAACACGGATTAGTGATGTTCAGCATCATGCACAAGATGCTCAGCATGCTGCACTGCGCCACCGATATAAACACAAGTAAGAATAGCGAATAGAAAAGCCTGTAGTAATCCAACAAACATTTCAAAACCAAGAACAACTACAGGAATAACTAACGCCACCAAACCAATAAAAGTAGCGAGCAAAGTCTCACCAGCAACGGTATTTGCAAAAAGTCGCAGGGTAAGAGTAAGCGGACGAATTAAAAGATCCATAAGCTCAATTAAACACATTAAATTTAAACTCAAGCCTTTTTCTTTAGAAAAGTTAATTGGCAAGAACATTTGAATATACTTCCAACCACCGATCATAGCTCCAGCAGCAAAATAAATCAAAACCACCAAGATAGAAATCGCAGCAGGAACATTAATATCAGCACAAGTACTAGCTCCATGCCAAATATGAGCATGTTCTTCACCATGACTTGGTAAAGTAGGCCACCAATGGAAAAACTTACCTAACTGCCATGGCAGTAAACCAGCATAATAATTTACCAAAATGAAAATAAAAATGCTTCCGATCAAAGGTACGAACTGATCACCTCGTTTACCAATCTGACCAGTAGTTAAAATTCTAAAAAAAGATACAACTGATTCTGCAAGATGCTCTTTCATGCCATATTTTGAAACTTCCTTCTGCAAAGAAGATCCTAGATAAGCTGCCACCACTAAAACCAAAGCCATCGTGCCCCAAGCATAGTAAAGAGTGTCAAGATTGACCTGTTGTCCGAATATTTCACCTGTTATATGTTGAGTCATAATAGTTTAAAGCGATTAAATAATCCCCACGTATGGGAACTCTGAAATCAGAATAAGATTATAGCAACTAGATATAGCAAATACAAAAAGCCAAGAAAAGTAAGTGTCGCAGCATGAACACGTTTAAATACTTTCAGGGAAAGCAGAAGAATAAAAGCTGAAAGCAAAGCTAAAACAAAACAGAACATAGTATGTGAATCCAAATTCCAGGGAGTCATACTCACGCCTACTGCACAAGGAATAGCCGACTGGAACACCATAGCTCCAGTGATATTACCCATAGCTAAACCATCTTTACCAGAACTCGCCCAGAACCAGCTATTCACCTTCTCCGGAAGCTCAGTAGCGATAGGAGCGATAATTAAGCTGAGTACTAATGGACTTACATTCATCATTACAGAAGCTTCTTCGATAGAAATAATAAACCTATGAGCGAAATAAATAATCCCAAGTAATGAAAGTAATACCTGAGCGATCATCCAGAATAAATTTGAGGGTAAACGAAAACCAGCTACCGCAACACTAGATATATAGAGTGCATCAACCCCCTCCGCATCCTCTTCACTGTGATTATGATCAGAACCCTCTCGCAAAGTGGTCACAAAATACGTCACATAAATCCCTAAGAGTATTACAGTGAAAACTATTTTAGATATAGCATCTGGAAAAAGAGTAGCAAACATAGCGACAGACAGAGCGATTATAAAATATGCCAAATCTTTACTTATATGATCGTGAGCCGCTCTTAAATTTAAGTCTTGCCTTTTTTTATAACTTACCAATATAGCCAAGCCCAAAAGAGCCATAGCCAAGGTAGATAAAAGAAAAGGTGCACCAACAATAGATCCTATAGCAATATCAGTCTTCGGGTCACCATGAACAGAGCCAGCCAAAAATATAGCGATAATAGGTAAAAGAGTCTCAGGCAAGGCAGTTCCGATGGCCGCAAGTAAACTCCCAACAACTTGCTCACCTAATTTCAGGCGTACTCCAATATTTTCTACTGCATTCGTGAACCACAAGCAGACAAATAAAATAGCTGCAAGCAGCAGAATGATTTTTCCAATAACAATTATCATATTTAATTACCTTTTTCAGAAACTTCTAACAGAGACTCTTTCTCTAACTCTTCAAAGCACTCTACGGCTACAGGGAAAGCCCTTTTAACCAGCTGTATTCCAGCCTTAGCATACTGCTGTATCTCCCACTGAGCTTCTTTTGGAGCTCTAAGATTATACCAGTGCATAAAATTCCTTAAATTAACAGTTGTAATAAACTCAGTATGAGACCCCACGGGAAGCACTCCACGAGCCTGCTCCCTACAAACCCCTAGCTCTATTAATTTATTATATGCATCTATAGCTGCTTTAGCCGCATTATCGTATACTTCACCTGCAATAGCCTGATCTAGACTTTCACTCGCTTTCACACTAGCCTGCTTATTAGTCTCAGCCTGCTCTCTAAACTCATCTGGTCTATAGATAGTGTTGTCAAATTTCGTATATCTAGCACTAATTTCGTTGAAAACCCAGCATCTATGCTTCATCCACTGACGAGCGATATAGATAGGACACTTAACTCTAAAAGTAATAGAATTTTGCTCGAAGGGCGTCCAATGCCTATGCTTAGCTAAAAATTTTATTAGCTTTTTATCTTTTTCCTCAAATTCCGCAGAGTACTTATTGTAAGAGACTCTTGCAGAATTCACGATAGATAAATCACCACCCATCGAATCCATAAGCTCCATATAGCCAAGTGAGCCTAAATCAGCTTTATCTTCAACAATATTATCTTTTTCAAGAGTATCTGCCATAAACAAACATTCTAACATTTACATTTTCAGTTTACTTTCCACAGAATAATAAGAAAAAAATTAAACTCATTCAAGACTCTTGCGGAACCATAGACCGCTTGCTAAGATATTAAATCTAGCGTTCCAAGCGACTGAACCACACTCGTTCCCATCCCGAACACGACAGTTAAGGCAGTTTGCGGTGACAATACTCGGCTGGAGACGGCCTGGGAAGATAGCTAAACGCTAGACTTTATTTTATAAAAAAAGGAAGCACTGTTGCTTCCTTTTTTTTTTGTAATTTATGCTAAATCCCTTAGGGAACAGCCTTAACGCAAAAATTAATCTGATTACCTAGCAAGCTGCCCAAGATTTCAGAATTGAATTCTTTGTTTACATTTTGTTTATGCATTCTATAATCAGACAGAATAAGGGTTTAAGTCTTTTTATGGCGGCTTGCTAGGTAATCAGAAAAATTAAAGTTCAGCTAAACGCCCCTTGAGACCACTGCACAACTCCATTTTCTGCGTTTTCGTCGGTCCTCATGATCCTCATCTACTTCGAGTACACTGCGGTCATTCATCCTCCTCAGCCTTGAAACTGCACGTTGTGCAGCGGTCTCCCCCTTTGAGGCTCATTGAATAAGAAAAAAGGAGACTGCCTTTAAGAGCAGTCTCCTTTTTTAAATAAATAAGATCCTTAATTTACGCTACAGGCTCTTCAGCTCTCTGGGTATTTTCCAGTAAAGCCTTGATCGATAGAGACATTCTACCTTTAAAATCTAGACCTTGAACTAGAACTTTAGTCTTATCTCCGACCTTGAAGAATTCATGAACATCATCAACTCTCTCAAGTGCGATCTGAGAAATATGAACTAAGCCGCTAACGCCTGGTATTAATTCAACGATAACGCCAACACCGTCTAAGACTTTAACAACTTCACCTTCCCATATCTCGCCCTGCTTAGCACCTTCAGCATTTACGGTAACGTACTTTTTAGCGAGATTCGCAGCTTCTTCAGATACACAGTAGACACAGACAGTACCATCATCAGTAATGTTAATCTCAGTACCAGTAACTTCTGTAATCCACTTAATATTTTTACCACCAGAGCCAATAACCGCACCAATTTTATCTGGATCAATCTTGAATGAAACGATTCTTGGCGCATTTGCTCTAAGAACCTCTCTTGGAGCTGCTATCACAGCTGTCATTGCAGATAAAATATGCAATCTACCTTCTCTTGCTTGTTTAATAGCTGTTCTAATAATCTCTAGCGATATACCTTTAATCTTGATATCCATCTGTAAAGCCGAGATACCCTTATCGTTACCTGCTACTTTAAAGTCCATATCTCCCAAGAAGTCCTCTAATTCATGAATATCAGTAAGAACCACTGCATTCGACTCCTCTTTAATAAGACCCATCGCGATACCAGCTACTGGAGTAGTTACTGGAACACCCGCATCCATTAAGGCAAGTGAACTTGCACAGGTAGCTGCCATAGAGGTAGACCCACTCGATTCAAGTACTTCTGAAACCACTCTTATCGCATACGGAAAATCTTCCCTCTTTGGCAGTGATGGCTGTACCGCTCTTTCAGCAAGAGCACCATGACCTATTTCTCTACGTCCTGGACCTCTGTTTGGCTTTGCTTCTCCCACAGACCAACTAGGGAAATTATAATTATGCATATAGAATTTTTGCGTCTCTGAATCTATACCATCTAATGATCTAGCTAATTTTTCTGTACCTAAAACGAGTAAAGCTAGAACTTGAGTATTACCCCTTGTAAAAAGACCATCACCGTGAACTCCTGGATAAGAACCCACCTCTATATCCAGTGGTCTTATCTCGGTATTTTTTCTTGAATCTGCTCTCACACCAGTTTCCGTAATCTGCTTGCGTAAAAGTTTTTTCTCTAATTTCTTCAATTGCGCAGATAGTTCATGTGGATTATCTAAAAGATACTCGTGTAGTTCATCATCTTCTGCGAGTGCATCTAACGCTGCATCTACTTTCTCTTGAGCTTTTGCCACCCAAGCTCTCCTAGATTCCTTGTTAGCATTTTGCATAGACTCAATTAAATCTTTTTTAGCGTGCGTCTCAATTATCTCTATCAATTTAGAATTAGGTTCTGGATTAATAAATTCTTCTTTAGTCACACCAACTTCATTAGCAAACTCCCTAATTACTGCAACCTGTTCCTGAATACGAGCATGAGCATAAGCTATAGCATCAACCACTTTATCGTCTTCAACGAAATTAGCACCAGCCTCTACCATCATGACAGAATCTTCGGTACCAGCTACGACTATATCCAAACTAGAAGCAAGAATCTCTTCCTCAGATGGGTTCACAATGAAATTAGCATCTGAATCTAAAGATATTCTGACAGCACCAACTTCACCAGCAACAGGTAAACCTGACAATTCTAAAGCGAAACCAACACCGAGCATCCCAAGAGTATCTGGCGGGCATAACTGATCCACTGACAAAGTCATAACATTCACTTGAACCTCATACCTATAAGCATCTGGGAAGAGTGGTCTTATAGGTCTGTCTATTAAACGAGAGGTAAGGACAGCCTTATCGCTAGCTCTTCCTTCTCTTCTGTTATAGCTACCAGGTATTCTACCTACTGAATAAATCTTTTCTTCAAAATCAACCATTAAAGGGAAATAATCTAATTCGTTTTTAGCTTTCTCTGATTTAGTTACAGTAACAAGAAGAATAGTATTTCCACATTTGATCTGCACCGCTGCTGTCGCTTGGCGAGCAAGCTTACCAGTAGAGACTTCTATCTCTTTTCCAGCTATAGTAAATTTTTTCTTCTTCTCATTAAACATATATTATTCCTTCTCTCTTAATTATCTTTTGCTTCTGGGCGTGTAGCGAAACTCCAATTTCTGCGTTTTTGGCTACACGCTCATTTTATCTATCTTTGAAAACAGGCATTCAGAACAAAGCACAGCAAATCTAGAAAATAGCAATCAAGAAAAGCCATGGCTCTATATTAAAGCCTTATTAAATAATAACCTATAAATATCTCACAGATTAAGGAGATTTTCTAAACTCTAGAAATTAAAGTTAAAACAGAATAATAAACGTATAAATTAATTACTTACGCAGATTAAGCTCAGCAATCAATTCACGATATCTCTTAACGTCTCTTCTCTCTATGTAAGAAAGAAGTCTTTTTCTACGCCCAACAAGCTTTAATAGACCTCTTTTAGTCGAATAATCTTTTTTATTAGTCTTCAGATGCTCTGTTAAACCAATAATTCTTGTCGTTAATAAAGCTACTTGCACGGCATCCCTACCAGTGTCAGTCTGGGTAAGACCGAACTTTACTACAATACTTTTCTTTTCTTCTTTGTTAGACATTATATGAAACTATCCCTATTTTTAAAATAGACGAAGTAATATAATAGCATATGAATATCAATAAATGTTAAGATTTCATATAAGCATTGCAAAAAGCAGATACTAATTTACAAGAATTACTTAAGAAGTATGGTGGAGCGGTGCCTCGCTATACTAGCTATCCAACGGCTCCAGAATGGAGAATGCCTTACTCGAAAACAGCCTTTGAAACTGCAATTGAGACGTCAAATCTAGAAGGCAATAATTATTCTTTATATCTTCACTTACCTTTCTGCGAAAGCCAATGCTATTACTGTGCTTGCAATATCATAATAAGCAAGAAGCATGAAATCAGTAAATCTTACATAAAACGTATCAAAGAAGAGATTGAGTATATAGGTGAAAGAATCTCACCTGAGCGAAAAGTCATACAAATGGCTTGGGGAGGAGGTACTCCAACATTTCTTCATCCTGATGAAATAGAGGAAATTTACGAACATCTGTGTAAACATTTTAATCTTTTAAAAAAAGTCGATGAGACTTTTTTTAACCACGAATATTCTATTGAAATAGATCCAAGGGTCACAAGCGAAGAACATTTAAAAACTTTATCTAGATTGGGTTTCAATCGACTCAGCATGGGAATACAAGATTTCAATGAAAAAACCCAAGAGGCTATAAATCGTATTCAAACATATGAATCAGTAGAGAATATAGTAAAAGTCTCTCGTGAAGCCAAGTTTAGCAGCGTTAATTTTGACTTAATCTATGGCTTGCCCCATCAAAACCTTGAAACTTTTAAAAGGACTATTGAACAAGTCATAAAATTATCACCCGAAAGGATTGCACTTTTCAATTATGCACACATACCAGAATTTTTTCCCTTTCAGAAAAAATATATTGATGAGAATACTCTACCAGATCAAAAAACTAAGCTTGAAATATTTGAACTTGCAGTGAAATCTTTTACAGCAGAGGGTTATGAGTTTATAGGGCTAGATCATTTCGCAAGACCCAATGATGAACTGAGTAAAGCTCATAAAAACAAAAAACTATATCGTAATTTTCAGGGTTACACTACTCATGATGGCTGCGATTTATTCGGCATCGGGTTAACTGCGATATCATCTATCCAAGGGACTTACAAGCAGAATAAAAAAAAATTGAGTGAATATTATAACGAGGAAGACCCTTTCGCCGCTGAGAAATTTTTCATCTCTGACGCCAAGGACATTGAGCGCAAACAAATCATCAAAGAAATAATGTGTCACTTCTACACTGAACTTGATTATGATAATTACCAAGAAGAATATTCTCTATTAGAATCTTTTATTCAAGATGGTTTGATAGAGCTCAATCTAATTAATACCAACGATGACAACTTTGATACTAAAAGATTTTCCATTACGGTAACTGAACTCGGACGCTTATTTGTTCGCAATATCGCAAGCGTTTTTGACCATTATCTAAAGCAGAAAAATGCCCACAAGCTTTTCTCCAAGTCACTTTAAGGTAAACTTAAATCTTTGCTGTGGCTTTAGCTTCAGAGTTAATAGAATTATCAGGAACCCTCTCAATAGTCGCCCCAAGCAATCTAAATTTAGCTTCTAATTCTTCATAACCTCTATCTAGGTGTATAAGTCCCCTAACTTCACTAGTACCTTCAGCAGCAAGAGCTGCTACGACGAGCGCAGCGGTAGCTCTCAGGTCACGGCCCTCTACTTGAGTAGCTTTTAATTTATCGACACCCATAATTACAGCAACTTCACCGTTCACATCAGCTTTAGAACCCATTTTTTGTAATTCTTCAATGTGCTGAAATCTTGAATTATAAATATTTTCTACTACAGTACTCGTACCATCACATAAGGCTAACAATACCGAGAAAATTGGCTGAATATCAGTAGAAAAACCAGGGTACCACATCGTTTTTACATCAGTTGCTTTTAAAATTCTGTTCTCAGCAGATACTTCTATATCCACAAGACCTTCTATCTCTGATTTAAAAATAGTTATATCAACCCCAACATCCTCAAGCTTACTTAACAATGCTTGTAAATCTTCTTCGACAACAGAATTAGCCCTAACTCGACCTTTCGTCATCGCGCCTGCAACAAGGTAAGTCGCCGCCTCTATTCTATCTGGTAAGCATCTAAAATCTGAAGCCTGTAAATCGTCAGCAGCAACTCCTTCAATATGAATATTGCTAGTACCTGCTCCAGTTATTTTACAGCCAAGGGAATTTAGAAATTTAGCAAGATCTACTATCTCTGGATCTCTAGCTGCATTTTCTATAATAGTCTCACCTTCTGCCATAACCGCAGCTATCATAATATTTTCTGTAGCACCATTACTAGGAAGATCTAAATAAATTTTAGTACCAACAAGCTTATCAGCACTAGCAAAAACGTAGCCATGCTCTTCTGTAATCTTCACACCTAGAGCTTTTAATCCTTTAAGGTGTAGATCTACTTTTCTAGCACCTAGGTCACAGCCACCAGGTAATGCTACTTGAGCATTTTTAAATCTTGCGACTAAAGCACCTAAACAAACAAAGCTCGCTCTAAGTTTACGAGCTAACTCTATTGGAACCATTTCACTCGATAGACTTGTACTGTCTATTTCAAGCACCTTGTCTTTAAAGCTGATCTCTGCACCAAGCAATGTCAGAATATCTATCATCGAATAAACATCCGAAAGTTCTGGAACGTTAGATAATCTAACTTTTCCTTTC
>RFQS01000031.1 GCA_009924885.1 Pseudomonadota bacterium
GAGCAATTTTAGATCGCTTCCTCTATGTCTCCGTTAATTACTTCAAGCCTCTTACTTTAAATAGAATTAAATTAGGGGCGGCTTAATGGGTAATCACATAAAAGGATTAATCAAATCACTGCCTTGCTTTATCCACTGCTCTGGATTGAAAATTATCAAAATATGAATCCCATTAGAACCTTCATTTATAGAAAGCTCTACTCCTGGCAGAAGGCATATTTCTTCTTTCCTCGCAGCTTTACTCAATGCTTTAAATTCATCTAGGTTAAATTTATTATGATTAGTAAGCACTCCTAATCTAATTTCGGCTTGCTTTAATCCTTCGACATAAGCATTTATAAAATCATTATCTTTACCGTTATAAAAAAATTCCCCATCTACACGAGTATGTAAATGGAAATCAGCTCTAAGCCATGTGGAGCCTGCTTTAAATATGTCCCTCTCCGCTTCATTACTTATTGCAGTCATATTAATCTCTCCGCACTATTAACTAAAATACCATACTTAGAGCTGTATTCATCTATTCCGTTGTTGATGCAGATTTAATTCCAATGATATCCAAAAGCCCAGGGGGGTGTATTAAAAATCTAAACCCCAGCAGCCTGAGACTCTTCAGTAACAGTCCAAGTATCACTAGAATAAATAAGTTTCTTAAGAATACCAACACCTCTTTGCGCCTTAGCTTGAGCTTCTTGTTCATAAAGAACCTCATCATAAGTAGGTTTTCTAACAGCTCTTAAAACACCCATCGCAGTAGGAGTGCCTTCTAGACTAACACCTAACTGGCTGATTAAATAAGAAAGCGTATGATCTTCGTTCTTCGGGTCATGTACTAGGAATTTTTTTCCAGTTATTGACACAGAAGTATCAGTAGCATTAACTTCCTCAACTATTAGCCTTGGGTGAGAACCTTCTAAACTCATAACTATACCTTGAGTATCGTTATTAAATAATAGTGGTTTACCTTCTTCTAAAATAAGATTCTCTTCTGATTTAGTCTCTTTATCTAAATACTTAGCGAAAGCACCATCATTAAAAATATTACAGTTCTGAAGTATCTCTACGAAAGCAGTACCCTTATGATCAGCAGCAGCTTTTAGAATCTCTTGCATATGCTTAGGATTAGCAGCATTAGTTCTAGCAGCGAAAGTCGCACCAGAAGCGATAGCGAAAGCTACAGGATTTAAAGGATTATCGATAGAACCATAGACAGAAGTCTTAGTCACTTTCCCCTTCTCGGATGTTGGTGAATACTGACCTTTAGTAAGACCATAAATTCTGTTGTTAAACAGTAGGACTTTAAGATCCATATTTCTTCTGATCATATGCACTGTATGATTAGCACCGATACTAAGACCATCTCCATCACCAGTAACTACCCAGACTGATAAGTCTGGATTAGCCATTTTAACACCAGAAGCTACTGTAGGAGCACGTCCATGAATAGTATGAAAACCATAAGTGTCCATATAATATGGGAAACGGCTAGAGCAGCCAATACCAGAAACGAAACAGAACTTTTCTTTAGGTATACCTAGAGTAGGAAGCACTGTCTGAACTGAAGATAGAATCGCATAATCTCCACAACCTGGACACCACTTAACATCACCTTCACTAACGAAATCCGCTTTAGTTAACTCTTGAGTCTGAGTCATCTTATTTATCTCCTATAAGCTCTTTAGCTCTAATAACTAGATCTGAAACTGCGAACGGCTTAGTATTAACCTGATTAATACCCTTGATATCTATCAAGAATTTAGCTCTTAATATCATTAAAAGCTGACCTGAATTCAGTTCTGGAACTACTATATGTTTAAATCTGCTGAAAATCTCTCCTAAATCATTAGGTAAAGGATTGATATGTCTTAAATGTACTTGCCCAACTTTACAGCCACTTGCAAGAAGCTCATCAGCAGCGGTTCTTATAGCACCATAAGTACTACCCCAACCTAAAAATAGTAAATCT
The DNA here is from genome assembly GCA_009924885.1 of Pseudomonadota bacterium. GTDB lineage: Bacteria > Cyanobacteriota > Vampirovibrionia > LMEP-6097 > LMEP-6097 > LMEP-6097. The sequence goes on from RFQS01000031.1 coordinate 1,967, forward strand.
CCAGACTGCTCACCGTAAACCTCTAATGGCGGAAGTTTATCAGCGATACCTTTAACCTTCGCAGCTCTGATTTTAACCATCTCTTCATGAACTTCAGCACTAAGATTCACTTTACCTGTAATATTTTCTTTCTCTAGTCCACCGATGGTATGCTCACAGCCAGGTGTTCCTGGTATAGCCCACTGCCTAGCTAAATCATCATTACGTCTATATGGAGCGAATGTATCTATATCTTCATGAATTCTCGTATGAATCGGTTTAAGAGTCTCTAAATCTGGTAACTTCCACGGTTCTGAACCGATAGCTATCTGAGTATCACTCAATATCACTACTGGAGTCATATATTCTATAGCTATTCTACAAGCCTCAATAGCAGCTAAGAAGCAGTCAGATGGACTACGAGCAGCCACCACTGGAATAGGGCTTTCACCATTTCTTCCATAGAGGACTTGAAGTAAATCAGTCTGCTCTGTTTTCGTAGGTAAGCCAGTAGAAGGGCCACCACGCTGAATATCAGCGATAACGACAGGAAGCTCTGTTATAACCGCTAAATTCATAAACTCAGATTTAAGAGCGATACCAGGACCAGAAGTCGTAGTAATAGCTAACTGTCCAGCGAAAGCAGCTCCTATAGCAGATCCTATCCCGGCGATTTCATCTTCAGCTTGGAAAGTTTTAACTCCAAAGTTTTTATACATAGAAAGCTCTTGAAGTATCTCTGTAGCTGGCGTTATCGGGTAAGAACCAATAAACAAAGGCTTACCAACAAGCTCACTTGCTGCAACAAAACCTAGGGAAATAGCTTGGTTACCAGTAATGTTACGGTAAACACCAGGTACTATTTTAGCTTTCGGCACTTCATAAGTATTCTGGAATATCTCGGTGGTATTACCATAGTTATAACCAGCTTTTAAAGCTCTTACGTTAGACTCAAATAAATCTGGTTTCTTACCAAACTTACTCTCTAACCACTCTAGAGTAGGGTCTAAAGATCTAGAATAAATCCAGTAAGTAAGACCTAAAGCAAACATATTCTTGCAACGCTCTTTAGCCTTAGCCATCATATCTAAGCCGTCTAAAGCTCCTAGAGTCATCTTCGTAATAGGCACTTTATATATTCTGAATTTATTTAAATATTTAGAAAAAACGTCTTCATCTTCTTTAAAACCAGCTTTCTTTAGATTACTCGCACTGAAAGCATCTTCATTAATAATCAAGATACCGTTCTGTCTTAAATCATTTATATTCGTTTTAAAAGCAGCTGGATTCATCGCTACAAGCACATCTAGATGATCACCTGCGGTATGAATGTTGTTCGAGCTAAAGTGAATCTGGAAGCCAGAAACCCCTGCTAGTGTACCCTGTGGGGCTCTAATCTCAGCAGGGAAATTAGGGTAGGTACTAGTATCATTTCCGAAAAGAGCACTGGTATTCGTAAACTGAGTACCTGTGAGCTGCATTCCATCACCGCTATCTCCGACAAATCTTATAGTAACGGAAGATAGAGTTTCTTTAGGCTTTTCTTGTGTGACCATTTGCAATAATTATATCCCAATAGAAGGCTTATACCCAAGGTTAAAACTTTATAAGAACTTTAAGGAAGTGATGAAAAACGAAGTTTTTCATCACGGACTGTCAGGTAAAGAGGTTGAGGATCCACTCCCCGAGCTAGGCTTCATGCCTCGGTCGGGGTTGAAAAATGCTATTTCAAGCATTTTTCAGTGGATCCTTAAGTAATACCCGAATGAGAGTTTAGCTGATTTAAAATCTTCTCGGTCTCAGCATCAGGGTTTTTAACCCAATCCCTAGACCAGACTTTACAAACATTCCACCCCAAAGACTGCATAATCTGCTTTCTAAGACGCTCTCTATCTCTAATACTTTTAGCGGATTTATAGAAGTAACCGTCAAGTTCTATGCCTAAACTGTAGTGTTCAGGGTTTTCTCTGTCCCTGACTGCTAAATCTACCTTATAGGCTGAAGAACCCAGGAATTGATCTACTATAAAGCCTTTCGCCTCAAGCGCCTTTGCGATTATCTTATGTATATCACCACTTTCATTAAGTGAAGTTTTTAAATAAGCTTTAGCTGTACTTAAAAATTGCGTTTCAGCATATTTTAAATACTCCTTAAGCATTCGCACCCCTCTAGCATTAGATCTGCTTAAATCTATATCTGCTGAACTAATTGAGCTAAAGATTTTAATTTTATTTCTCGCACGAGTAATCGCTACATTTAGCCTTCTGTGACCACCTTCACGATTTAAAGGTCCGAAATTATGAGAAAGATTCCCCTTCTTATCACGAGCGTAGCCTACGCTAAAGAAAATAAAATCTCTTTCATCACCCTGAACATTTTCCAAGTTCTTTATAAATAAATCATTTGCGATAATAGCTTCACTAATTTCAGCATCTTTCCTAAGAACGTTTAATAACTCTCTCTCTATGGCCATCTGCTGTGCTTCAGAGAAGGCGATAACTCCTAAAGAATAATGTCTGTATGGGCCAGAATAGTGATTAACTATAGCTTCAGCCACAGTCCTAGCCTCTTTTTTGTTAAATCTAGCTCCCTTCTCGAATTTGCCATCTGGAACTAATTCAAAATGAACCCCAAACTCCTCACTCTGCTTAACTGGAGAAGGGAATGTAATTAATTGACCATCATAGATGTAATGATTCGAGAATTGAATTAAATCCTCATGTTTACTTCTGTAATGCCAGACTAAATCCTTTTTCGGTAAAAATACTGCACACTCATCAAGCACACTTTCAAAGTTTCTTTTCTCAGTATCATCGTCATCATCTTCTTCATTCGCAAAAGAATTAAAGAAATTAGTCGGTGGCAACTGATTAGTATCCCCAGCTAGAATAAGCTGCTTGCCACGATAGATCGCAGGTATCGCATCCTCAGTACGGATCTGTGAAGCTTCATCAAATATAATTAAATCAAATCTAAAAGTCTTATCAATAAGCTCATTATCTATCTCTCCTTCAGTATTTAAAAGCTGACTTACCGAAAGAGGACTCATCATCCAACAAGGCTTTAGAGTTTGTAAAAGATTAGGGATCTCACGAATTAAGACTCTAATTGGCTTATGCCTTTTCTTTTTATTAATTTCTAAATTAAAAATATCTAAAGCACGCTGATTAATAGGATTAGCATAATATTCAAGCCAATTTAAAGCTAGTCTCTCACAGAGTTTTCGTCTAACATTCTCTATCTGATCTTTATCTAATTTTATAAACTTCTCAGTAAGCAGTACCTGAGCAGAACCACTAAATTTACGAATATTCGGATTCTCTATCTCTATCTTATCTATCCATGACTGATAAAACTTACTTAAGAAAATCTTTTCTAAAATCTCGCTACTAAAATTATTTACACCTAAATCAGCACTATAAGCCCGGCTGTATAAAGCTTCACCATCAGCATTAGAATTTATAATAGCTTCGAAAAGCTGACCTAGACCTAAATCTATAGCTCTATTCTTTAAATTTCTAAATTCCAGCCAGTCCTCTATCTGCACTATGTTTTTAATGAGATCATCAAAATGCTCATCAAATTCTTTAAAAGAAAGATTCTCTATATCCACATTCGGGACTGGGAAAAGCTTATAGTAAAAATCCACATGCCCTTTAAATAATTCAAAAGCTTTCAGAAGCTCATGACCAGCTCTTTGGAAATTTTTAAAAGCTTCCTCATTATCACTCTCAGCTAGGATTTCAGCTAAATTCTTAGGTAACTCATCTAACTCTAATTTTCCGATAATTTTCTTAACCCAGTTAATCGCAGTTAAAGTCTCCTGCCAGTCAGTATTATATTTTTTATAAAAATTACCTAAATTATAAGAGAGATCTGTATCCTGCTTTGCTAGCTGATCCTGCTTCTTATCTAATTCAGCAGCCTGTTCTAAATCTCTAATTAAAGAATGTAAACCTTTAACTTGGTCATACAGAGCGAGTTCTTTAATACGCTTCATATCTTTCCAGTAATTTATATTTAAAAACCTAAAAAGATTATCATCACTATAATCAGACCTAAATTTAGCTAAAAGATCGAAATGGTCTAGATTTAAGAATTCACTACTATACTGGCTCAGTAGATTTTCTTTTATAGAATAATATTCTTCATATTTATCTTTAGCCTTAAGAGTCACCGACTCTATTTCCTTAATCTTGGTCTTAGATAACCAGCTCTCCTGCGGGAATGGTGAATCTATAGCTAAGCGTGTCGCTTCAGCTAACCATTTAAGCTCATTTAAAGAATTTATTTTTCTATTGAAATACCTTTCAGCTATAGGACTAGCGAGCTGAAATAATCTCTGCGAAAGGCTTCTAGCTTCTATAAGATTAGATCTAATCTCATTTTCTAATTCATAATTAATCTGCTCTATACGAACATTACGCCAGATAAATTTATGATAATTATTTATGATAAACGACTTTCTACCGAAATCTTCAAAGAAAAATCTAAGATCATAAAGCTCTTTCTCGCCGATTCTTTCGATATTTCTAATAGTAAATTCAAGCTGCGGATAAGCTCTTAAATCCCAATTAATTAAACTCAATTTAGAATACAACTGATAAAGAGAGAGGTTAACTGGATATCTAACCTTATGAAACTCATTTAGGTTTTGATCTAATTCTTCTTTTAATCTATCCAATGGTTCTACATATAGCTCAGGGTCAGCTTTTAAAGCTAATTTCTTAACCTCTTCATTAGAGCTAGCGAGTTTTTGCATAATACTCGCCTTACTCTGCTGTGAACCATGCAGATCTAAACAGAACTGATCTAGATTAGCGAGTTTAAGCCTTTCATAAACTACATCAAGAGCTGCTTTCTTTTCACTAACGAATAATATTTTCTTACCTTGAGCAAGTGACTCAGAGATTATATTTGCGATAGTCTGTGATTTACCAGTACCAGGCGGTCCCTGCAAAACAAAACTCTGCCCTTCCCTAGCACTATAAATCGCGGCCTGTTGGCTACTATCAGCATCTAGAATCTGAAAAGACTCTAGTGATTTATATTTCTGATCTATATTTTCTGGCTTAACATCTGCATAATTCTGCGTCAGGCTAAATGAGGTAGAACTTAATCCATGTCCTGAAACTCTCTTAACAATCGGATGCTCTTCTATAAGCTTCTGATTACTCTCTAAATCCTGATACATAGAGAGTTTTGCAAAAGAAAAAAGACTCAAGTAATTCTCGTCAACTAGTTTCCAGGATTTAGTAAGATCCCCATGTACATCTAATATTTTCTGTAACTCACTAAAGAACTCAGTTACAGGAAGACTCTCACTGATAATCTCTTCTAACTTATCTTCTAGAGGACTTAAATCAATAGCAAAATCCCTTTTAAATTTATAAGCGAGTGTAGGATTCACTCTAAGCTCATCTTGTAAAATCTCTAATCGATAAGAACCACTGAGCCCCTTTCGTGTCAAACAAGCTGGTACTAACAATACTGGTGACTCGAAGACTGAATCTTCATCTGAAGATTTATCCTGCCAGTGTAAAAAATTTAAAGCGACGAAAAGTATATTCACGCCCTGATCACTAAGACTATCTCTAGAACGAGAACGCAGCCTAGATAAAACTAATTCAAGCTCTCTATCATCTTTATCTGTAAGTAAAATATTAGCCGTATCTTCATCTAGTATCGGAGTAATACTGGCCATATCGAAGATGCTCTCATCAAAAGCTATTTCATCTTCAGCTTCTAGCCCAAGTCCATTCTCTAGACTCTCTATCTGAGCTGCCTGTGGCTTAGATTTAAAACCTAAATCCTTCTGTTCAAGAACAAATTTTTTAAAAACTTCTTCAGCTGATTCTATAAGGTTTACAGAGGGGCCTAAATTTTTCTTAAAGTGCAGAAGTTTATTTCTGCGACTAAAATCTATTAGACTATTTTTCCATCTGTCAAAGGAAATTGACATAAATAGATTATATAGGGCTTATGGCGTGGGTTCAATGGGGCAAATCAAAAGAAAAAGAGGAGCTGTCATTTCTAACAACTCCTCTTTTTAAAAAATAACAAGAATTATTCAGCCTTAGGAGCTGCCGCAGCTTCTGCTTCTTTCTCTTTACGCTTTTTCTCAGCCTTACCTATTTTAGTATTCTTCTCTTTAAGCTTAGCTTTCTTTTCTAATTTAGCTGCTTTAGATTCAGCGATAAACTTAAATGGCCCTTCAGCTAAGTTATGAGTAATTTCTTTAGTCATAAGCTTAGACAGCGTCTCAGACATCTGAGCACCTACTTTAATCCAGTGTTCAAATTTCTCTTTATTAACCACTAACTCTTTAGTATGTGGGTTATAAAAACCTATCCTATCAACGGGCTTACCGTCTCTCTTAACAGTACTGTGCATGACAGATATTCTGTATATTGGGAATTTTTTCTTACCGAATCTTTGAAGCCTAATTTTAAGCATAGGGAACTTATTTTACATTACTGAGGATAATTCCGCAAGGGAAAATTTAAATTAACTATTAATTAAAACTAAACAGTAGCTTTAATTAAATTCTCAGCTTCAGTACTAGGACTCGCAATTACAGAGAACTTTGCTTCTGGAAAATGAAGCTTAATTTCATTTTCAGCTGTCTCGGGAGCATCACTACCGTGAATAGCGTTATCACCGATACTCTTCGCAAAAGCTTTACGGATAGTACCTTCAGCTGCTTGCTCTGGATTAGTCGCTCCCATTAATTCACGAGCTTTTTCTATAACATTTTCACCTTCCCAAACCATGCCAAGAATAGGTCCAGAAGTGAAAGATGAAATAAGCTCACCGAAAAAAGGTCTTTCTTTATGCACAGCATAATGAGCTTCTGCTAATTCTTTAGAAGGAGTATAAGCCTTCATCGCTAAACACTTAGCGTCTAATTTTTCTTGAAGCATTTTAACGATGCCCACTGTATCGTTACGCTTAAAAGATTCTGGTTTAACTGCTAAAAAAGTTTTTTGTGACATAGATACTGAGTATAGCAAAAAATATTTACCAAGGCTTTTGGACAGATCAGGGATTGTATCCTTGATCTGTCCAAAACTGTGGTATAACATTAACGTGATCAAAAGAGAAATAGAAGGACACTTAGAAAGAATTTCCTCTCAATATCCCGTAATCACCCTAACTGGACCAAGACAGACGGGGAAGACTTTTCTTGCTAAAAATTATTTTAAAAATAAACCCTACTTTAATTTAGAAGACATCGAGTTACGTGAATTCGCCTTAAATGATCCAAAAGGATTTCTCGGTCAAATGAAAGATGGTGGAATCATAGATGAAATACAGCATGTACCCGCATTAATGTCTTACATTCAAGTCATAGTCGATAAACATAGAGATAAAAAAGCTCAGTTTATTCTCACCGGCTCACAGCAATTCGCTTTAATGAAGAGCATCAGCCAGTCTTTAGCAGGTAGAACTAGTGTTATAAACCTTTTACCATGCAGTATTCAAGAAATATATAATTCAAAACGTACTAATGAAATAAAAGACTTTAAAACAGAAATCAATGATAAAAATTTCTTTATTTACTATGGTTTTTACCCTGCTATCTACAAAGATAAAATTAATCCCAGCCATTTTTATGCTGACTACGTCAGGACTTACCTTGAAAGAGACTTAAACCAGTTACAGCAAATTCAAAACATCAGCCTATTTAGAAAATTTCTACGTGCCTGTGCAAGCAGAGTAGGACAGGTTTTAAATAAAGAGAGCCTTGGTAATGATATCGGCATTGATGCTAGCACCGTAGAGAGATGGCTTTCTGTTCTAGAAACCAGTTACATACTTTTTCGCCTAGAGCCTTATTTCGCTAATATTAATAAACGCCTGATTAAATCACCCAAATTATATTTTTATGACGTCGGCTTAGCCACTTATCTACTGGATATAGAAAATCAATCACAGATTGATACACACCCCCTAAAAGGAAATCTTTTTGAGAATATGATAGTTATGGAGTTTTTAAAAACTAGATTTAATCAAGGAAAAAACAATAATCTAAATTTTTATCGCGATAAAACTAAAGAAGTGGATCTCATAATGCGTGAAGCAGCTCATTTCACAGCGGTGGAGATTAAATATGCAGAAACCATAAAAAGTAATCTCTGGGAATCCTTAGATTATGTTTCTAAACTCTTTCCCAAAGAGTGTAATAAAAAAATCTTAGTTTATGGTGGCGCTGAAGAGCAGAATAGGACTGGGTTAAGAGTGATTCCATTTAATGAAGTTGGCAATCAAAATTCTGACAGCTAATGCCTAATTTATACTTTACCTAGCCATCCCGATCTTCTGAACACGCTGATAGACCTTACCTTCAGTAAGTATCCCAGGAGCTACTATAACTTCAACTTCCTGCATCTCTTTTATAGTATGAGCTCCAAGCGTCGCCATAGAAGTTTTTAAAGCTCCTACTAAATTCTGACTACCATCATCGTATATAGCTGGACCGTGTAAAAGCTCTTTAGTAGTACATTCTGTGCCTACTTGAATTCTAGTACCACGTGGCAGTACTGGACTAGGTGTCGCCATACCCCAGTGAAAACCTCTACCCGGTGCTTCTTTAGTCCTAGCAAAAGGTGAGCCGATCATAACGCCATCAGCACCACAGGCTATCGCCTTACAGATATCACCACCAACAGCCATGCCACCATCAGCAATAACGGGAATATACTTACCAGTCTGTTTAAAATACTCTATCTGAGCAGCTTTACAGTCAGCTATAGAAGTAGCCATTGGTACACCAATACCCAACACTCCTCTTGAAGTACAAGCTGCACCAGGTCCTATTCCTATAAGCAAACCTGCAATCCCTGTATCCATTAGCTTTAGAGCCACATTATAATCAGTACAGTTTCCTAATATGACTGGCACAGATCTTTCACTACAAAACTTCTTAATATCAAGAATACTTTCTGGATTCGCATTAGCTTTAGATTCTAAAGAATGATGCTCTAAACCTACCACCGTTACCTGCACAAATATTATATCTACACCTGCTTCCTCTAGAATAGGAGCATATCTATTAGCATTAAAGGGGGCTAGAGCTACGGCTGCGACAGCACCAGAAGCTTTTATTTTCTTAACAGCTGCATAAATTAACTCATCTTTAATCGGCTCTTGATATACCTTGCGCATTAAAGACACGTATTCCTCTCTAGAACAGGCTGCTATCTGATCTAAAATTTCATTATAATTTTCATAACGAGTATATATCCCTTGTAGATTTAAAACAGCCAGAGCATGATTCTCAGAAATCACTCCTGCATTATCAGGGCTGACTACACTATCCATAGCACTTGCGATAATAGGTGTACTTAAATTTAGCCCACCTATCTGCCAGCTAGTATCACAAAGCTCTATGTCTAAAGTATTTCCATTAGGTACTAAGGAAATCTCATCGAAACCATATGTCCTTCTTGCCTTCTTGGCTCTGCCGATACTGACATAATCATATTCAAATCCAGTCTCTGTATATATCTCGTTCATACCTATTCCTCTAATTATTTTCCCTATTTCCTTAATTCCCTAATTAATCTATTCAACTAACTTATTTTAATTAAAACTACTCCCACTCTATAGTCGCTGGTGGCTTACTGGTTATGTCATAGACCACTCTATTGACGCCATCTACTTCATTAATAATGCGATTACTAATTTTCGCTAAAAGTTCATAAGGCATTCTTGCCCAGTCTGCCGTCATAGCATCTTCACTAGTAACAGCTCTTAGGACTATCGGATGTGCATAAGTTCTTTTATCACCCATCACACCGACGGATTTAACTGGTAAAACCGCTGTAAATATCTGCCAAACAGAATCATAGGCATTAGCTTTAATTAATTCTTCACGCACTATAAAATCTGAATCAGCGACCATCTTAAGCTTATCTTTAGTAAGCTCACCTAGAACTCTTATCGCCAAACCTGGTCCAGGAAAAGGATGTCTACGAACAATATATTCAGGGACCCCTAAAGCTTTAGCTAACTCTCTAACCTCATCTTTAAAGAGAGTCTTTAAAGGCTCTATGAGAGTGAATTTCAGGTCATCAGGCAAACCACCTACATTGTGATGTGACTTAATACTTGCAGCCACTCTTTTACCAGTTTTACTGTCTATGCGAACCCCTGAAGATTCTATTAAGTCAGAATAGAGAGTACCCTGTGCTAAAAATTTTATTTCCATTTCACTGCATTGCTTATGCATAACAAGCTCTGCTTTTTCGCTATCACTACTAATAGATGCAGCTGAAAGAGCCAGAGTTTGGGCTTTCAATTTCGTAACTTCTTCCTGAAAAGTATAGATAAACTCTCTACCAATAATTTTCCGCTTCTGCTCAGGGTCGGAAACGCCAGCTAAAGCATTCATAAATTTTTCTTTAGCATTTATATACAATATCTGAATGCCAAAATCCTGCTTAAAGCTCTGCATTAGCTCCTCTGGCTCATTTTTACGCATAAAACCATGATCGATAAACATGCAGATTAACTGATCGCCTACAGCTTCTTTCAGAAGAAAAGCCAGCGTAGAACTATCTACACCACCTGAAAGAGCCAGTAAGACTTTCTTCTTTTCGACTGTATTTTTAATACTTTCTATTTGATCATTTATAAAAGACTGCATATCCCAATCCTGAGAGCATTTACAGATATTTAAAATAAAATTACTAAGAATCTCAGTCCCAAACTCACTATGAGTAACCTCTGGATGAAACTGTACACCATAAAGCTTTCTTGCAGTATCTTCAAAAGCTGCTATCGCCGTATTAGCTGTTCTAGCAGAGATCTTAAAATGGCACTGCTCCGAGACATAGTCACAGTGGCTCATCCAAACAGAGATAGCTACTTCATCGCACGGTTGCGGAACTCCAACTTCTGCGTTTTCGTCGTCCTCATGATCCTCATGTACCCGCAGTACACTGCGGTCATTCGTCCTCCTCAGCCTTGAACTTGCACGTTCGGCAACCGTGCCTTCATAGTATTGCGGAACTCCAACTTCTGCGTTTTCGTTGTCGTTCTCAGTTTCACGATTAATGCCATAAAATAATGAATTTTTATCACCTTGAAAGCCTGCATTAATAAATAATTCGGCCTTACCATATTCTCTTGTATCACTACGCAGCACTTTAGCACCGAAGTGATCTGCTAAAAGCTGCATCCCATAACAGATTCCTAAAATAGGCACTGGTAAATCTAAAATAGCTAAATCGCAAAGCAGAGCTTCTGCATCATAAATACTATTAGGACCACCCGAAAGAATAATCCCTTTTAAAACACCAGCCTCATAATCTTTCTTGATAAGCTCAAATGAATAATCAAAAGGTTTCACTTCACTATAAACTCGCAGCTTCCTTATTCGCTTAGCGATTAGCTCTGTATATTGAGACCCGAAGTCTAGGATAAGGATTTTTTGTTGCATTTATTTTAGATTTAGCTCTACTTCTGCTAAATTTTAAAAATATTGGATAGAAGTATAACTAAAATTAAATAAAAAGTAAAGTCTTTCTAAACTATTTAGTGCAAAGTAATCTTTACGTTAAACCAAAACTTGATTCAAAAATAGAATAGAACTCTTATGCGCTTCTATAGTCCTATCTAAATCTTCATAACTATGAGCAGCACTCATAAAGAAAGCTTCAAAAGCAGATGGTGCTAAATAAATACCACGTTTAAGCATCTCCATATAATACTTTTTAAAAAACTCTACATTAGAGGCTTTCGCTTCATCGAAATCTTTAACAGCAGTCTTCGAGAAGAACATACCAAACATACCAGCAGCTTCCACAAACTGTACTGGAATATCTGCACTCGCCGCTTTTAAACCCTTAATTAAATACTGCGCCTTTGCAGTTAAATCATCATAAAAACCAGCCCTCTGTAATTTTTTAAGAGCAGTAAGCCCAGCTGCCATAGCTACAGGATTACCAGATAGAGTACCAGCTTGATACATAGCCCCAGCTGGAGCCACTAGCTCCAT
>RFQS01000301.1 GCA_009924885.1 Pseudomonadota bacterium
TTAATAGCTTCATTCGTAGGTCTTGCTAATCCCAAGCAAAAAATCATAGGCATAACGCACATACCACAAGCGCCGGTAGTTGGAGTCATTGGGATCTGTTGAAGGTAGACACTGAGCTTGTTGACTCAATACATTCGCTTTTTTCCAATCACCTGTTTTTCTCGCTCAGAAGAATGCTTGTGCAACGGCTTAGTCCCTGTTTTTCCTGAGCCGGAATTCAATCATATTATTTAATGAATCAAATTAAACATATTAATAATGATATATTGGAACTTGTTAGTTTAATTATAAGAGAAAAGGCACAAAATAGTAAGGTCTTTATATTAAAACCGTCTAAATTAAAATCTAAATAATTAGCCTGAGACGGTAAAGCCTCTGCCATTAAGCTTCTTGGAACATTAAAGATATTAAGCAGCTCTTCATCCCAGTTAAAATGATTAATATTAAAAAGCATAGTACGCGAGGCATTCGTGTAATCAGTCCTATGAACAGTCCCATTAGAAAATTTCCATAAAAGCCATGTATCCACAGTGCCGCAGGCTAATTCCCAGGCTTCAGCTCTCGCTCTAATCTCTGGGTCTGAATCTAGAATCCATTTAATTTTGCTAGCTGAAAAATAGGTATCTATAGCTAAACCTGTTTTACTCTGAATTAGCTCAGATCTGTTTTTCAGTTCAGTACAATATTCAACTGTTCTAGTATCCTGCCAGACTATCGCAGGGTAAACAGGTTTAGAGGTCTTTCTATCCCAGATAATTACAGTTTCACGCTGATTAGTAATTCCAGCATAGATTTCAGGTGATTCTATATTAAGTGCATTATTAATAGCTTTATCATGAGTCTCATTCTCAAGTATCTTTTTTAAATTATTTAAAACCACTTGAATAGCCTGAAGCTGGCTAGCATAAATCTCTTCTGGATCATGTTCTACCCAGTCCTTATGAGGGTAATACTGTTTAAACTCTATCTGAGATTTAGTTATTTCATTTAAATTAGAGTCATAAAGTATAGCTCTTGAGCTAGAAGTTCCTTCATCTATAGCGAGAAAGTATTTTTTTTTACTCACAAGGTATTTATACCAAAGAGTCCTCTTTTAAATTCAAACTAAGTTAAAGAAGTACCGTAAATTCTATCAGCACCAATAATATCAGAAGCAGTAGTTAGATTTTCATCATCAGTCTCAGAAGTTGAAAGAAGTGTATTAACTTCATAATCTGCTCGTTTTTGATTAACCATACCCTGCTTATAATAAGCTTTTTCTTTAGCTAACTCTTGTAACCCTTTTTTAAATGTTTCAACTTTTTTAGAAGCAACTGAACTAAAATCTTTAATCTTAGCTTTAGCTTGCTCTTGAGTTGATTCGCCAGTATAAATTCCCACTAGAGTATTTTTATAACCAGTTAGTAAAGATGATTGTAAGGATTCTGCTGGATTCAAGCCCGTTTGAGGATTTTTATTATTTAAACCAGTTTCTAGACCAGAAGAACCAGACTTACCATTAAACATCTCATTTAAAACTGCGTCTATAGTCTCTGGATCATAGCCCTGTTGCTCTAACTGTTCCTGTAAATCTAGTTTAATTTGATTAGGATCTAGCTGTCTACTTAAAGATAGAGCATATTGATCTAGTTGTTCACTTACACCTTTTTGTTGCTGTGGAGTTAAATTACCTAATCCCTGAGCAGCTTTTTCTGCAAGTGGGCTTACAAACACATGCTCCTCAGCAGCACCAGCAGCACCCCAAGCATTTTTATTACCAAAAAGCTGAGTGAGAATAGTCGCACCAGCAGTAAAATAATCGCCTACACCACTAGCAGAAGTAGTCGAAGTAGTGGAAGAATTATTAGAAACAGGCTGCGTTAAATTAGTGGGAGAAACATAAGAAACTC
>RFQS01000302.1 GCA_009924885.1 Pseudomonadota bacterium
TTCGCTATAAGAAGACCTAAATCTTTAAAATCTTGCTCCTTAAATCCTCTCCTGGTCATAGCTGGAGTACCCACTCGAATACCACTAGTTACAAAAGGACTCTGAGGGTCTTTTGGGATGCCATTTTTATTAACTGTAATTTTATACTGATCTAGAAGATTAGCTAAATCCTTACCAGTAATGCCGAACTTCACTAAACTAATGAGAATTAAGTGATTATCACTGCCGCCACTCACTATTTCTATCCCCTCTTGAACTAAAGTATCTGCTAGAATCTTTGAATTTTTTACCACTTGAGCCTGATATTCTTTGAATTCTTGAGTCAGAGCTTCTCCAAAGCACACAGCTTTAGCTGCGATTATATGCATTAATGGACCACCTTGGGAGCCAGGGAAAATAGCAGAATCTATTTTTTTAAAAAGGTCTTCATTATTCGATAGAATTATGCCGCCTCTTGGACCACCCAGTGTTTTATGAGTAGTAGAAGTTACTACATCTGCGTAGGGTAAAGGATTAGGGTGTAAACCAGCTGCCACCAAACCTGCGATGTGAGCCATATCTACAAGAAGATAAGCACCTACACTATCGGCTATTTCACGAAATCTTTTAAAATCGATGATTCGAGGATAGGCAGAGGCTCCTGCGATAATCAACTGTGGCTTTTCTTGCTTAGCTATTCTTTCAACTGCATCATAGTCCAAGAAACCATTATCATCGACACCATATTCAAAAGCTTGATAAAATTTACCAGAAAAATTTACAGAAGTTCCATGAGTAAGATGCCCACCTTCTTTAAGGCTCATGCCTAGAATCTTGTCACCTAGCTTTAGCATTGCCATGAAAGCAGCAGTATTAGCATTCGCTCCAGAATGAGCTTGTACATTAGCGTATTTAGCAGAGAAGAGTTTTTTAACTCTTTCAATCGCAAGGCTTTCTACATCATCACAGTTTTCACAACCGTTATAGTATCTTTTGCCTGGATAACCTTCAGCGTATTTATTGGTAAAACAAGAAGCAGCAGCCTGCATAACAGCTTTGCTTGTAAAATTCTCACTAGCAATAAGCTCGATATTCTGAGACTGTCTCTCCAGTTCTTTTTGAATGAATCCATAAACCTCTTGGTCTGAAGTTTGCAAGTCGTTATTTAAATCAAAGAATACCATTAAAAATATTCTAGCAAATCAGGCTTATTGAGATTTTTCAGGCTAAGGCAGTAAACGGGAGGATTATCACAGTGTCAACTCAATGATTGAGTTAATTTAATCGAGATACGTCAAATATATAAATCATACAAATTAAATTAAACAATTGAGTTCCAGTTATCGTGGAGAAAAAAATGCAAAATACCAACCCTACCAGTACTAGTAAAAGAGCTTTAGATACCATTAAACTTATCGGCTCTCAAATTATTGAGATTCGAGAAATTTTAAATAGACAAGTAGATACTATTCAAATGCTTGAACAAGAAGTGAAAAAATTAAAAAGTCTTGGCAGAGACAATGAGCAGAATATTAAAATTCTACAAATTGATCAAAGAGATATAGTTAAGCAACTAAGAAAAGTTCGCGAAGGCTCCCGTCAAATGGAACAAGTAGTCGATTCAGTTGAAATGACACACGAAGACGCTACCGACATGCTGTTTGGCAAAAAACTAGACTTAGGAGATGAAGGAAAACTCTCCCACAGTCACGTTGATCAACTTTTAAGCTATGACGAAAAAGATGTCGCAGAAAGATTTTACCCTAACTATCTTTTAGCTAGGACAGTTTAGGAAATTAATTAGTCTAAGTTTAATAATCTTGGGATTCGATCAAAAGAAAAACGCTCTGATTTTTTCCTTTCTAGTGCTTCTTTTTCTAACATTTCTAAGCGAGAATCTACTCTTTGAG
>RFQS01000303.1 GCA_009924885.1 Pseudomonadota bacterium
GGAGTTTATCCAGTCGGACCTCGGTGAAGAGGGCCTTAAGCGCTCGGTGGTGGTCGTTGCGACCTCGGATACTTCCGCTCTTATTCGAATGAAAGCCGCTTATACGGCGACAACGATCGCTGAGTATTTCCGTGATCAGGGACAAGATATTCTTCTCATGATGGATTCCATCACCCGCTTTGCCATGGCCAACCGGGAAATCGCACTTTCGACCGGTGAGCCTCCGGGACAGAAGGGATACACGCCCTCAGTCTTCGCTAAGCTTCCGAAGCTCATGGAGCGGGCCGGGACGAAAAAAGGCGCGGGCTCCATCACGGGAATCTACACCGTAGATAAAGTTATCTAAAACGTTATCCAAAGCCTTAACCGCAGCATATAAAACAGATTCAGCCTCATCCTTCCACTCGTCCCATCTCTCTAAATTTAGAGACCCTAAACAGCAAACTGCTGTTCTTTCACGATTTGTAGGTAAAGTAATCTCTGAACAAAGATTACTCTGCTTAACGAAAAGCCCTTTATCTTTATGGTGCTGTGGAATAGTCTTGTTAACTGTGTCTATGAACAGTATATAAGGTTCACCAGTCTCCACTCTATTTTTAAGAATTTTACGCCACATCTCAGTAGCATCTACAGACTTAACGACTTCACCACTGTGAGGACACAGTAAATCAAATTTAATCTTAGCCTTTACACAACGCATAAACTCATCAGTGATAGTTACACCATGATGAAGGTTTAAACATCTGCGATTATCATCACCACCAGTAGGTTTGCGAATATCGATAAATTCTTCTATGTCTGGGTGACTAATATCCATGTAAACAGCGGCTGCTCCACGCCTAGTATTCCCTTGGGAAACAGCTAAGGTAGCACTGTCCATAACTTTTAAAAAAGGTACTGTACCAGTGGACTTACCACCAGAACTAAGCTTAGAATTATGACCCCTAACCTCAGACCAGTTAGTTCCTATTCCACCACCACCTTTAGCCAGAAAAGCGTTCTCTTCATAAGTTTTAAATATATCTGAAATGGAATCCCCGACGGTATTTAAGAAACAAGAAATTTGAGCCCCTCTGCTCGTTGCAGAGTTTGTTAAGACTGGAGTCGCTGGCATAAACCAGTTTTTAGACATTAAATCATAAAGACTCTGAGCTAATTCCTTGTCACCACGAGCTATTCCTGCTGATACTCTTGCGAAAAACATCTGAATATCTTCACAGATAACACCCTTACCATCTTTCAAGAAATATCTGTCACGTAAAGTCTCTAAACCAAAAAAAGTAATATATTTATCACGACTATAGTCAAGCTTAATACTTCTCTGTACACCTTTGTCACCGCGATACTGTGGAGAATCCCAGCTAGCTTTCTGTCCCACTTGAAGCTGAACTTTCTTTAAAAGCAGATCACGAGCTAATTCCAGATTATTATTGGAAAGGGCATCAACGATGGATGCTTGTTTGTTACTAGTATCTATCTCGGCAACTGACATATATTTTAGATTTCTACACGGCACTATTGCCGAACTCCAATTTCTGCGTTTTCGTCGTCCTCATGATCCTCATGTACGTTAAGTACACTGCGGTCATTCGTCTTCCTCAGCCTTGAACTTGCATGTTCGGCAGCAGTGACTACATATAGCTAGACTTTTTCAAGGACTCACCATATATAGCGTTAATCCCTCTATCGTAACAGTAAACTTAGCGTTTCGCAAGCTTGAAATCGATGCTCAAAGTGTAATTATCTATCGGTCTTGCTTTGATCAAAGCATGTTAGATTTAAAAAATGCGTTTGATTTTCTATCGAACAGGAGCCATCGGTGACATAATTCACTGCTTACC
>RFQS01000304.1 GCA_009924885.1 Pseudomonadota bacterium
TTTTAATGCTTGGAGGTCAGAGGCTAATGAGTCGATTTGCACTCTTAAGCGTTGATTTTCGGCCATTAAGGAATTAGAGATTTTACCTAATTCGTCTAACTTAGCGTCTCTTTTCTTAACTTCATCTTTGGTGGTTTTCATCTCACCTTGAAAAAGTTCCATAACTTCAAGTAAATTCGCTAAATCTGCTCTATCTTTGTCAAACTCCTTACCGAAATTAATAAATAATTTGTCAATAATGGAAGCCGCTTCATAGCGGCTGAGATTAGCAGTGCCAGCAAATTTGTTCCCTGGATAGCCATTCATTATCTGATAATCTTGGGTAACTTTTTTTACAGAAGCTTCTGCCCAGTGAGTTTTCGGTATATCAACAAATTCAGCCCAGCATGGTACTTGAATCATGATGAAAAGAAAAAAAATAAATAAAGCAGGTGAAAATTTCCCGAGCATAGCTATTAGTTTATAATATCCTTGCAGCTTAGAGTTCTGCATAAGAATAAAATTTCAAAAATGTAATGCTAAGAATAGGTCACGGTTTTGATGTTCATGCTCTGCTTGATAAAAATCTTTTCATAAAGAGTTATCCAGAGCGTAAAGAACATAAATTTATTATGGGTGGAGTGGAAATTCCTTTTGAGAAAGTCCTACTGGGTCATTCTGACGCTGATGTATTAACGCATGCTATTTGTGATGCATTACTTGGGGCAGCAGGTTTGAAAGATATCGGCAACCAGTTCCCAGATACTGATCATGAGTATAGAGGGATCGATAGTCAGAAGCTTTTAAAGAAAGTCTTAGAGTTAATTTCTGAAAAATTCTCTATCGTTAATATCGATTCGACCATTTTGGCAGAGAGACCTAAATTTGCACCTTATATTCAGGCTATGCGAATTAAGCTTGCAGAGACTCTTTCTATAAATATAGATCAAATTAATATTAAAGCCACTACGACAGAGAAGCTTGGCTTTACTGGTAGAGAAGAAGGTATAGCGGCGGAAGCTGTTTGTTTACTGGGATTGCTCGCAAGCGAGCAAGTTCAGGGCTGAGGAGGGCGAATGACCAGTCCCTTACTGGCACTGTTGCTGAACGTGCAAGTTCAAGGCTGAGGAGGACGAATGACCGCAGTCCCTTACTGTTCCTGTGAGATAAAGCGAAGTAACCGAGCCTTAAATAATCCTATGTAACTACTCCAAATAGAGATAAGATGTTTAAACTTAAAATTACTTAAATCTACTTCGTAGCCGAGTGCTGTTAAATCCTTTTGGAGAAAGTGATTTAATATTATTTGATCATCTTGGCTCAACTCTTTTTTATAAGCACCCTTTCTGCTTGGGTCTATGCCTGAATTGGCTTTATGTTTCCATTGTTTCTCCCAATCAGCGAATACTTTCTGGCTATTATTATGAGCTTGCTCTAGCATGGATTCATCAAAGCTTATATCTATAAATTTACAAACACGTTTAAGTATTTCTAATGGATTTTCCAACAGTTCTTCAAATTTGATACTAATTATATTTCCTTTCAGTTTTTCATCTAAAAGACTATTTTCTAATTCCTCGCCGAGCCTAGCGTATTTTCTCCAAAAACGAGCATTATTAATTAATCCAGCTGGTCTCCAAGGCATTTTAAGCAATGAGTTAACGACGTCTCTGCCATCACGCTTAACGTGAATAAATTTGGCACTTGGAAAAAGTTTATGAATTTCTTGAACATTCTGTAAATGTTGTGGTGTTTTTTCACAGAAGATAGTCTTATTAGGCATCTTCTCTTTACTCGCTTGTAATAGGGCTGTGAACAGTATCTGCTTAAAGCTCTCAGGGGACTGCTCCCG
>RFQS01000305.1 GCA_009924885.1 Pseudomonadota bacterium
TTTTGCTAATTTATCAAGAAGATCAAGTTTTTCAGGAGAAGCATCGTTTTTAATTAATGCTAAATAAGTTTCGGCAATTCCAGAAGTGGCTGGTGTAACTAGATAGTTGAGAAATTTACTTTCTTGGTCTGGGGAGAGAGATGTTTCCGCTCCGTTACGAATATAATTATCTAATACACTCAATTTTTCAGCAGATGAGCCATTCAAAATCATATTAGAGTAGGCTTTTAACTCTTCGGTATTTGCTCCTTCCTCGAAGTAATAATTAAGGAAAAGATCGTCAGCTGCTATGCTCAATCCGAGAGATAAGAGTACCATTTGAGAGTCAGCTGAGGAATTAGAAAGAGATTTAAATGATCTTACAGCCTCACCATCTAGTGCTGCTATCATTTGTGCTTTACTGACAATCACTTGTCCGTCATATTGTCCTTTGAAAGAAGCATTTCCTGCTTGTAAGTAAACACCCCAACCTTCATTTTGTACATCTTGGAATACTCCACCTTCGGCAAGTACAGCCCATCCTCCATCATTGTTATTTGCAGACTGAGTCCAAGCGAAAACTCCCGCTCCGTTAGCATCTGCTCCTGCATCTGCGTATCTAGCGTCAAACTCAGTAGCATTCATTGCAAGCTTGGTTATTGATGAATTTCTAGTTTCTGCATCAGAAGCTACTCCTGTAGTTTTAGTACCGAAGTCTTGACCTGTTTGATAAACATCATTACCAGATTTTATATATAAACCAGTAGTAACATAGACATTATTGCTTGCGTTACCTTCAGTATTAAACATGATTTCTGTACCATCTGGAAGAATAAAAGTAGAGTCGTTACCAAAATGCCAGTTCCATCCACTAGCAGCTGTAGTACCATCACCAACATGCGGATCACCCCAGATTCTTGTAATCATTTTCCCAGCGTTATCGTAGATGTCTGTTTGGTGACCACCTACATTTGTATCAGTTAAAATTGTAAAACCATTCTCAGTTACGAAAAAAGAACCTCTACTGTTAAAGTGATTAATCCCGTTAGTAGGCGCGCCAACTCCAGCGCTGACTGTGTTTGAGCTTGCAGGGTTGACAGTTTGGCTAGTATTAGTAGATGAACGTGATGCAAGTATCTGCTGAAGTGCAGCGAAATCGTTTTGATCAAAAGGATTCCCGTTATTATCAATATCCCCGTCACCACTAATATCAGCTCTACTTGTGGTATTCTGATTAAGAATACCATCTGCTGTAAATAATTCTGCAATATTTTGGTCGCTGTTAATTTGTCTTAAGTGATTAGAGAGACTAGTTAATTCACTTGCATTAAATTTCGCATCTTTATTTTTATCAAAAGCAGCAAGAGTAGCATTCAATGCATCGCCAAGATTTGCACTGACGGCTACTCCAGTAGCGCCTTGCTGTATTTGTTTTTCTAGGTCCGTAATAAAACCATTAATTAATTCTTGTTGTAATCTTTGTGCCGCTGTTAATTGAACATTCATGTTTGTGAACTCCTGATAATACGATTATCGTAAAATTGAGTTAAGGGGTCGTTAAGAAATTCGAGTATTTCTTCCTGGTAAGTGTTGTGAAGTTCTAAATTTTCTTCTAATGCTTTAATTTTTTTATTTAACTTACTTAAGTAATCGTTAATGTCTAGTTTTATAGAGGCTTGAGCTATCTTAAAAGCGAGTGTATCTAATTTTGAGCTGCTGATATAGAAGAAGCTTTCTATCTCAGAAAAAATGAAACGTTCTTGCTCAGAATAACGTGAAAATTTTGTTTTTAATGATTCAT
>RFQS01000306.1 GCA_009924885.1 Pseudomonadota bacterium
TTGAAAATCTAAGTCTGGGCAAATTTCTCTCTAGGTACGTAATATTAAGTAGTTATCGGCTCTTTCAGGTCATTTC
The DNA here is from genome assembly GCA_009924885.1 of Pseudomonadota bacterium. Taxonomy (GTDB): domain Bacteria; phylum Cyanobacteriota; class Vampirovibrionia; order LMEP-6097; family LMEP-6097; genus LMEP-6097. Next base: position 77 of record RFQS01000306.1, read on the forward strand.
TTAGGCCAGTATTAATTTTTTGACATGAGTTGAAAGCTTTACATAGAGAAGTGAATTTCTCCCATCCTTGAAAAGATTTGAAGTTTAATCAGTGTCATAAGACGGGCGAGACATGTGTCAGTGCCCAGTGGAAAAGGAACGTATGAACCTGATCGAGAAAACCGAGACCCTTCAAGACCTGAACATCTTGTCGCTCTTCAATGAGACTCTCAAGGACTCCCTTGATCAGGAGAGTGAGGAGAGTGAAGACCTAGAGGCCCTTAGCGAGGTCCAGAGTGCCCCCATCGTTCCGCGAGTCGCAGAATCCATGTTCCCTGATCAATCCCTCTTTGTTCTTGAAGAGCAACTGAAGGCCATAAAATCGAACCTCAGTAGAATAAAGTTCTACATGGGGGATATAAATGATCTTATTCCGCATTAAAAAACTGTGGACAACCGGTCAGCAATTCCGTTAACTTAATGACTTCCTTTTCCATATCCGTGCCCAGGTGGTGGAATGGCAGACACACTACCTTGAGGTGGTAGCGCTGCGAGGCATGCTGGTTCAAGTCCAGTCCTGGGCACCATTTAAAATCCCAAAAAGATTCACGCATTTAACTGACCCTTGAGAAAGGGTTCATTCTTGTTCTTGAATAGGTTAAACTATTTCCATGATTAACCTGAGAGCTACACTTAAGCTTGCTCACTCTCTTCTTGCCCAGCATAGTATCCCTCATGCCCTTATAGGGGGACTTGCATTGGCTTGCTATGGATCTACTCGTGCCACAGTAGACTTAGATCTACTTATTCGTGAAGAACATAAGGAAAAAGTGAAAGCCCTTTTAATAGGGAATGGTTTTAATCTTGCTCATGAGTCCCTTGAAGTGCTTCAGTTTTCCGGTATTGGCTACGTGGATATTCTTCTGGCGAGACGACCTATCTCTCAAAAAATTCTAGCAGAGGCGAATTTTGACGGTCCTGAAGGAATAAAGGTTGTTAAAAGTGAAGATCTGATAGGATTAAAAATTCAGGCCTACATCAATGATTCATCGAGAGAGTTGCAGGACAAAGCCGATATTCAGTTTTTAATTGAGACTGTTGAATCTATGGATTGGGAGAGGATTAAGTCCTATGCAGATTTGTTCAATCAATGGGAAGTTATCAATGAAATCAAAAATAAAATTAAACCTTGATGAATACTTTAAATTTCTTGAAGAGTATTTTCAAATGTTCGACTTTAAGTCGATAAAGCGTAAAATCATCAAAGGTAATCATTTTAAATTGTGAGAAAAATTTTATTTCTCAAGGTTGTCTAAGGTTTTCTTGTACTTTTTATAAGATTTCTTCATCATCCTATCCCATTCGGCTTCATCGACTGGTTGTAATTCAATGGTATGGGGCTTCTTTATGAATTCCTTTACTGCAAGGTTCACAAGCTTATTAAAGTTAATGTCGTTCTTTTCCATGAAACGATCAACAGCTGGATCTATTTCATCTTCAAAACGTACTGTCCTTGCTTTACCCATAAAGCACCTCTCAAAAAACAACGATTATGCATCAAAAAGATGCAAAATGCATCTTTTTCGAAGTGCATGAAATTTGTGGTTTTTTCTAGAGCATTTCTTGTCTTAATTAGCAAAGCATTCGTAAACAACAAGCAGGTTAGAAACATTGGTCATAATTAGAGCTTAGATCTCTTTTTATGCCTTTAAAT
>RFQS01000307.1 GCA_009924885.1 Pseudomonadota bacterium
ATCTACAGTAACTCATCGAATCGCCAATTTGGCCAGAGCTTTACTCGTAATTTTATGAAATCTTTATTTTTCGACTAGGAGATGGGGTGAGTAATTACATAATACCATCTATTATCAAGCCATTGCAAGTCCCGTCTAAAATATTTTCTAATTAACCACCAAGCTACCAATACACAAACGTATAAAGTAGATCTGGAAAGAAAAAAGTTGGGATATAATCAAGAATCATGACTAAGCTATCTATTCAAATTAAGAAACTTAACCCCGATGTTATCATCCCTGAATATGCCACCAATGGCTCTGCTGGCTTCGACCTGAGAGCTTTTTTCATGGATCAGTCTTCAGTAATCATAAAAGCTGGTTCTAGAGGAAAGATCCCGACAGGAATTCAGATGGTTTTACCAAAAGGCTTTGAATTGCAGATACGCCCTCGCTCTGGACTTGCTTTCAAACACGGCATCTCTTTAACTAATACACCAGGAACTATAGACTGTGACTATCGTGGTGAGATACAGATACTTATGATTAACCACGGCGAAGAAGATTTCACGATTAATCACGGCGATAGAATCGCCCAAGGCGTTCTTGCACCTATATATCAAGCTAGCTTTACTGAGATTACAGAATTGCCTTTAGAAGAAAGTAATACTAGGTTAGCTGGTGGCTTTGGTAGTACTGGAGTGGCTTAGCTTCTTTATTTCTAGAATTGAGATCCTTTTTCTCATCTTAACTGCTTTACAAAAATCATTTTTACTTATAAATTGTTAGAATGGCGATTACTGTTCGCTTCCAGAATCTTTCGCATGCGAATCACGAGATTTTAAAGACATTTAACTCAAGTACCGCAGAAAAAGCTCTAGAGGCCTACCAACCACTTACCGAGAAAGAACGTAAACTGAGGAAACTCAGAGCATTACAGATCTTAAAAGAAAGCTCAAACTCTAACTCTCTTGGAGAGATTAGTTTAGACAACAGTAGTTTATCTCTCGCACTAAAAAATGCAGAGGGAGCGACTCTTCAAGCCATGCTGAATTTACTTTCAGCGAAGATGATCGAGCAAAACAAGATTTTAGTTAATCAAAAAGCTCAGGAAATTAAAGATAAAGATGAAGAAGAGCGTAAGGCTAAGCTAGAAGCAGAGAGAAGAGCTTGGGAAGAATCTCAAAGAGAATTACTGGGGAATGAAGAAGAGCAAGAAGAAGCCGAAGCTGAGAAGAGCTTAGTTGAAACGATTATTGAAGATATAGTCGGGAAGTTTGAAGATTTAAAAAAATTCACCCTAAAAACTTACCAAAATACTCTTGATTTCTTTACTTTAAAACGCCTGAAACAGTTCTACGATGATGCAATTGACATGATAAAAGACTTCTTATACAGACAGCCACGTGAATATTTCGAAACTGAAATCATCAAACCCATTCGTGAAATACCTTCTAGAATTCAGAATTATATAGAAAATAACATCAAAGAATCTATTGATAGGTATAAACGTATGAGAATACCTACGACTCTCAGCTTCATCTCACCTGCAACTTTCTCTAATAAGGATTTGAAATTTATTTTAGAAAAATCGACTATAAATAAAATTACTGAATCTAAGCCGAAAGCAGCACTAGGTAATAAAATAGATAAGACTTTGGTCAATCAAATTCAGACAAGAAAATTTGCCAATAAAAAAGAAGCTATTGCAAGTCTACATCAATAGTTTGTAAAATTATCACTGATGGTATTTACAACAGA
>RFQS01000308.1 GCA_009924885.1 Pseudomonadota bacterium
TAAAGTCTTCACTGGAATTAATTCATAGGGGATGGAAGCAAAATAGCTTTTCAACAAATTCATAAACTCAGTTAACTGATTCGATAGTATTAAATTCTCCAATCTTTCTGTTACTGCACCGATACGCTCTGGTCTAGATTCATCGACATATATTTGTAAAAAGCTTTCTGTGAGCGATGTCTTAACCTCAAAATTAGGATAAGCTAATTCATATCTAGTTAAATTATTTCTAACACTATAGTCTTTTATAGACAAATAGCCTGTATCGTATAAAAGTGCCACTAATGAGACATTCTCGACATTATAACTATCAAGAAAACTACTAGTTACCTCTATTTCCCTTTCATATTCAGCTAAATCTGGGTTATATTTTTTTATTAAATTTACTAGATAGGTCGGCGTGCCGCTAGCAAACCAAAAATTACTAAATTTCATATTATCAAAAAATGATAATGTCGAAAAAGGATTATAAACCGTAATCTCTGATTCAGAAAATCGGTAACCATTATACCAATACTTTACATCCTTTATTAGGGCAGGCTTAGAGACTTTATGCTTAGCAGCAACTAAATCTAGATAGTCTGAAAAATTATACTCTAGCTCTTCCTGAGTAATTCCTAATACAGAGGTATATTTTTCATTCATCGAAATATTACTTAAATTATTTAAACCTGAGAATATCGAAGTACGAGAGAACTTACTGACCCCAGTTAAAAAGACGAAACGAATATTCGCATCTTCAGATTTTATGATTTTATAAAAATCATGGAGAGTATCACGCATCTCTAGTGCAATCTCTGACTTAGCTAAATGCTTAATTATTGGATCATCATATTCATCTATCAATACAACCACTTTCTTTTTATATTTTTCTGATAATGCACTAATTAAGTCAGAAAACATCTCAGAAGGACTCAAATTTTCTAAGCTAATATCATATTTAGCTGCTACCTTAATTAGGAGACGTTTTAAGCCATTTTTTAATTCATCTACAGTATTTTTATCAACTGCCGAAATATCTAACTTAATTACAGGATATTCAGACCACTCATAGTCAGAACTATCTATCCATAAGCCTTTAAAAAGTTCTCTTTCATTTCTAAATATCGATTCTAAAGTGGAAACCAAAAGAGATTTTCCGAAACGACGTGGGCGACTAAGAAAATAAGCACCTTTAGGTCTAGAAATTAAATCATAAATCTCTTTAGTTTTATCTACGTAAACAAATGACCCTTTGATAATTTCAGAGAAAGTCTGAACCCCTACAGGTAAATTTTTTAATTTACTGGTCATAAGCTCTAATTATATTACTAAAGACTATTTAGCTTCTAAGACTAATATCATTTAAACTCTGTAGCTCTTTTAATTAAATCTATCTCTTCTGAAGTCAGCTCATAGAGCTGATAGACGAGATTATCTATTTCTTCTTCTAAATTCTGGACTCGAATCTGTGACTGCTTATCTTCAGAATAATTTTCGTTTTTAGTAATAGAAATAATTTCATCAGCTAATTTTTCTATTTCTGATCTGAGAAGATTATTTATAGATGGAATCGGCATTGCTTCAACAAAAATCTTGAAATACCTGCACCCTCCTTTACCTAATCCAGATGCAATTAAAGGGAAGTACCATTTATTCAAACGAGAATTAAGAATCCCTATAAAATACTTAAGACTATCTGAAATGATCATATAGACTGTGTTATTGAAATATAGATTTTCATTTAAAAAAACAAATGAA
>RFQS01000309.1 GCA_009924885.1 Pseudomonadota bacterium
AGAAAAATTTGAAAGAGGGGTGCAAAGCAATTTAGGTATAGATACAATTAGTTCATTTGTTGGAAGCGCTTTCGAAGCTGGATTAAAAGCTTCTATTGGGGCTGTACCGCAAACAAGAACAGAAAGTTTTGATCTTTCTAATGAAGAGCTTAAAAAGTTAGATTCGGCTTATAAGCAATTAAACTTAGAGGGCTATGATGAAGGAGATTTAAAAAATTCTTTATCTGAAGGTAATTTAAATAGTATGGCAGAAAAAATAGGCAAAAAAGCGGGCATGCCAAAAGCAAAAAATTCAGAAAAATCTAATCAACTCAAAGCTAAAAACACAGACTTTCCACTAGCTGCAGCTAGTGGTTTTATACCAAATTTTTCAGCAATAAAAGATGCAATTAATAGAGAAGAAGAAGCTTCTGGGCAAAGCGCTAGAGTTCTTTGGTCGAATACATTAGGCTCGCCAGTAGTTGTTAATGATAAGCAAACCGCAGAATATGGAGCAAATGCGGATAGAATTATTTATAATGATCATATAAAGCAGGGGCAATACGCCTCTTACAATAATTTAATGAAAACTGGAAGCGGTAAAGAAAAGTATAAAAATCTTGGGTTTATACCAAATTTTGCGCCACTAACAGAAGGAAGATACGCTGGCCTATCTAATGATGACGTTAAAGAAGCTTTAGACGCTAGAAAGGCTGGTTTAGGAGATTTAAAAAATCCAATAGAAAAGCTTAAAAGAGCTTTATCCGATGCAGAGCAAACTATCATTAAAACAAATGGTAGCAGTCAAGCGGTTGATACAGCTCTAAGAAAAGTAGTAGTTAAATATAATTTATCTGGATCCGAAGCGGAAAAATTAAAATCTAGTTTGTCTGGCGTAAGCTCTTCTTTAAGAGTCGCACAAGGAAGAATAGGTAAACTTTTCAGTGACGATAAAACTTCTGAAGGATTAAAAAAATTTAAAGACAAAGCTCTTTTTGCATCTTTTGGATTATCAATGCTAGGAGGATTTGCTCAAAGTTTAGCTGGCGACAATAAGCAATTATCTGAATTATTTGGTGGATTATCTACTTCTATTAGTACAGCTACAACTGTTATGGGATTAATCCCAGGTCCAGCTGGTGTTGCTATCGGAGGTTTAATTGGAGTTGGGGGAGCTTTAGACGCTTTGTGGAAATCCTTAAACGATAACACTGCTGATTTAGAATCTGAATTAAGCAGAATAAAAGACAATGTATCTAAGTTTAACTCTAGCACCCAAGAATATTCTAATGCTTTACAAAAATTCAATGATGCAATAAAAAATAAAGCTAAAGCTGAAGAGCTAGACAAATTAAACGAAGCTTTACTAGATGCTATATCTGAAATTCCAGCCGCTTATAGGGCTCAATTATTAGCTATTACGGATAATACAGAGCTTCAAGAAAAAATTACTCAAATTCAACAGCAACAACTAAATGATCAAAATAATACAGAATTAGTTCTAGATTCTCAAAAGAAATTGAATGAAGAAAGAGGACTCATGGGAGGTATTGGAGAAGGGATATCCGCTGGGTATGGCTATCTTATGGAACAGGGAAATGGAGTATTTGACAAATCTGGTAATACAGTATTAGATAATAGATTTGATAGAGAAAATTTAATATATAAAACTTCTGCAGATTTAGATAAAGGCGCAAAAAC
>RFQS01000310.1 GCA_009924885.1 Pseudomonadota bacterium
TCCCAAGACTGGATTCGAACCAGTGACCGATCGGTTAACAGCCGATAGCTCTACCGCTGAGCTACTTGGGATCAACGCTAGATTATAATACCACAAGAAAGTATGTATCTAAAGTCCTTTTTAAGGAATAATTATTAAAATTTAGAAATAGTGAATACATCTGAAAAAACACACCAAAAAGCTTAGATCAAAAGTACTGAATTAAACAAATATAAGTGAAGTGAAGAAATTTCAGTTTAGGCTAGATGCTGTATTAAAGTACAAAAAGATACTGAAAGATAAACAGCTCGCCCAATACAATAAAGCATTACAAGGTTATCGTGAGATCGAAGATAAGATCACAGCCATAGATGATAAACAGGAAGAGGTTTACCATACTATGATTCAAAAAGCCCAGGAGGGCTTTAATTTGCTTGATCACCAAAGTAAAGAAATATTTGGTCAAAAGCTTCAGCACGAACGCAATACAGAAACAGTTAGGTTAGCTAAAAGACAGAAATTAGTCCAAGTAGAACAAAAAAAACTAGTCCAGTACTCTCGTGATGAAAAAGGACTAGAAATCATGAAAGAAAATGCACTAGAAGACTATAAAAAAGAGCTTTTGCAGGAAGAGATAAAGGAAATAGATGATTTAGTTTCCACTCGTTTCAGGGTTAATGAATATTAATTATGCAGGAAATTCTAAATCCCCTAAAGTCAGTAACTCCAGTGCAGGCTATTGACTTTTCCTCTAATGCCAAACTAGAGTCGAGATCTGCTCGCAGCGATAGTTTTCAAAAAAGTGGACAAAGCAGTGGATCAAACAAGAATCTTAATCAAGCAAGTAAAGGCAAAAGTACTACAAACAGCCAATCTACAAATACACAAAAGCTAACTAAAAATACTAATGGTGCAGATGAAACAATTGACAGCGAAGTTGATAGCTTTGATAAAACCTTAACAGAACAGTCTTCCAATAAAAAATCTACCGATGATGAAACTGAAATTAATAAAGAAGAGTTAAAAGAAGTCACCAAAGAGGTTCTAAATGCATTAATCGCATTTATACAGCAAACTCAGGTAGCACAAGTGCAACCAACACCAGAGCTTAAAGATTCTACTAGCACTGCTATCAAAAGCTTATTGCAAAGCTACGCTAATGAAATTAGCTTAAGCAGTTCAGGTGATAGTGAAACGACAACACCAATAAGCGAACTCGTTAATCAACTTTTAAATAGCCCTGAGCTTGCTGCTAAGCCTCCAGAACTTAAGGCAATGGTTCTAAATGAAGTAGTTTCAGCACTCTCAGATAAATTAGAGAAAATGCAAGAAATATTAAATAAACAGATTGAAAACATAAATATCAGTGATATTTCTTTAGAAAAAATAGCCATAGATTCTGAAACACAGTTACCAAAGCTTAATCCAGAACTAGAAGTCAAGTTAGACAGAATAATTAAACTTGGCGATAAAAACGAACAAGTCACTAAATTATTAGAAGTCAGTTCCGCTCTCAGTGAAGAAATCAGTGTTCAGTTGAAAAATATAAATAAAACTAGCACTGTGCCTGATCTTAGTGATGATGAAACTAAAAGCATAAAAACAGAAATTGTACAGTTACTCGGTGATTTAGATAGTGAATTTAAAATAGAGGTTGATTTTAAACAAGAAGACCTAG
>RFQS01000032.1 GCA_009924885.1 Pseudomonadota bacterium
ATTTTTTATAAACATCAGAAACAGTCTTCAAACTAGACAAAGTATTACTCAAAGCCTTGACTTGATCAGCCATTTCAGCTTTAGCACTCTCTGGATCTTGTTCTTTATTGATTTCTAGATTTTTAATATCTTTATTTATTTTTTTAATACCAGTTTTAAGATCGTCTTTAACGAAACCATATTCGACACTGCGAACAGCTCCTTGAGCAGATTCTACGATATTTTCCCTAGTTTGAACTGCTTCACTGCCATTTAGATAATTTACTGTTTGATTTGCGAAGTCTTTAGTCATCTGTAAAGAGTCTAGTAAAAGGCGGGTAGCATATTTAGTCATATAGGCTGCTGAATCTGGAGACGAGCCATTATTAATCATTCCACAGCTAGTTATTTCTAATACTTGTCCGCCACCACGTTCTACGTCGTTAATGATTCTTGCATTTACATTATTATTATCTATGTGTAAATCTTTTTTAGTTACTAAGCCTTCGACTGCGACACCATTTGCATTTGCAAGTGGGAATATTTTTATAACTTTACCTACTTCGACGCCTCTCATATAGATGGGGGCACCACGTGAAAGCCCAGCTACGTTAGGGAAGCTAACGATAAACTTCTGTTTATCCTCACGATGACTGAACATATTCCAAGCAAACCAAGCTAAACCTATGACAACCACAAAAGACAAAGTCTTCTGTAGAAAGAATTTCATTATTCCTAAAATAAGCCGCATAAATATTAGTCTACTTGGCTAGCTTTAAATTCAGCATCAATAACATCATCATTATTAGGAGAAGAACTGTTATCAGAAGATGAATTTTCGGAAGCAGTTGAACCTGCATCGCCTTGAGCGAAAGGTGCTATAGCTTTATTAAACTCCATCATCGCATTTTGTAAATCTACTGATTTTTGGGTGATAGTTTCTAAAGTTACTTTATTCTTAATAGCTTCACGAGTTTCACTTGCGATAGCTTCTAATTTCGCTTTTTCTGATTTAATCTGCTCAGCGTAAGGTTTATCTTGATGATCTGCTAAAAGCTTTTCAGCGCCATAAAGGATGCTATCAGCCTTATTAATTTCTTCAGAATACTGCTTGAACTCCTCATCCTCTTTCTTTCTCTCTTCAGCTTCTCTAACCATTCTTTCTATATCTTTCTCAGATAAGTTAGTAGTAGCTGTGATAGAGATTTTCTGTTCTTTACCAGAGTTCTGATCTTTAGCAGATACGTTTAAAATACCATTCGCATCGATATCAAAAGTAACTTCTATCTTCGGAACTCCTCTTGGTGAGCCAGGGATATCACTTAATCTAAAATCACCTAGAAGTTTGTTTTCACTAGCTCTAGTTCTTTCACCTTGATAGATTTTAATATCTACGCTAGTTTGGTTATCCTCTGCGGTACTAAAGGTTTCAGATTTTTTAGTAGGGATAGTAGTGTTTCTTTCGATTAACTTAGTCATAACACCACCAAGAGTTTCTATACCTAAGCTTAGTGGAGTAACGTCTAGTAAAACGATGTCTTTAACGTCACCAGCTAGAACACCACCTTGTATAGCAGCACCTACTGCTACCACTTCGTCTGGATTCACTCCCTGATTAGGTTCCTTGCCAGTTATATCTTTAACTATAGTTTTAACTGCTGGAATTCTCGTAGAACCACCGACCAGTACGACCTCATCTAAATCAGATAATTTAATGCCAGCATCGCTAATAGCTTGGTTTAAAGGCCCTTTTAATTTATCAAACAGTGCTGTAGAGAGGGCTTCGAATTTCGCTCTAGAAACTTTCATCTCTAAGTGTTTAGGTCCACCTGCATCAGCTGTAATGAAAGGAAGGTTTATAGAGCTTTCTGTAAGAGTAGAGAGTTCTATCTTAACTTTCTCTGCTGCTTCCATTAGTCTCTGTAAAGCTTGTGGGTCATTACGCAAATCTATACCATTTTCTTTTTTAAATTCAGCTGCGATGTAATCGACGAGGATTAAGTCGAAATCATCCCCACCGAGCCTAGAGTCACCAGCAGTAGCCTTAACTTCAAAAACTCCATCACCTAACTCAAGTACGCTTACGTCAAAAGTACCGCCACCTAAGTCAAATACCAGGATAGTAGAATCAGATTTTTTATCTAAACCATAAGCCAAAGCTGCTGCTGTAGGTTCATTAATAATCCTTAAAACTTCTAGTCCAGCTATTTTGCCAGCATCTTTAGTAGCTTGTCTTTGAGAGTCGTTAAAGTAAGCAGGTACTGTGATAACTGCATATTTTACGGGCTGTCCTAGATAAGCCTCAGCATCTTCTTTTAATTTTCTTAGAATTTCAGCAGCTACTTCTTGAGGAGCATACTCTTTACCGTTAGTCTTTATATTGACTGAATTGTTATTACCCTTGACTGTTTCATAAGGAAGCTGATTTACTACATCCTCTACTTCAGCCCAGCTATGTCCTATAAGTCTCTTAGAGCTATATATAGTTTGCTTAGGTTTCATTACACGACCGCGTTTTGCGATCTGTCCTACTGTAATTGCTTCAGCGAAAGTAACTACGGACGGCGTAGTTCTTGCACCTTCTGAGTTAGGTATTACCGTTGCCTGACCACCTTCCATCACTGCCACGCAAGAGTTAGTAGTACCTAAATCTATTCCTAATACTTTTCCATCGATTTTGTTAGCCATAGTAAATTATGATTATAGCAAAATTTTTTTCTAGAATTTGTTAGGATTAAGCAGCATGCAAAAAGAAAAAATAGTTAATAATATTATTCTTGTAGGAAGAGCAGGGCGTGACCCAGAGTTAAGATATTTCGAGTCTGGTTCCTGTGTAGCAGATTTTTCACTTGCGGTAAATAGACCGACTAAAAATAAAGAGACAGATTGGTTTAACATAAAAGTATGGGGCAGGCAGGCGGAGATAGCTGGCGAGTTCGTTAAGAAAGGCTCTCTGATTGCGATTGAAGGCGAGATAGATTTTGAGTCTTGGGTAGATAAGACTTCTGGGCAAGAGCAGAATAAATCAGTTGTAGTTGCTAGTAATTTACGTTTACTTGGTGGTCGCTCTGATAATCAGCAACCTGGGATCTAATCTTTAGTTTTTTCTAAAAATTCAATCATTGTTAAGAAAGTTAAGAAAACTGTTTTTTTTAACTAGACACAATTTGCGAGGCTGTTAGAATTGATCTGTAAAGGTTTATGATCCGAAGAATTTTTAGTAGTGAAGAAGGAAGTGCATCAAAGTTTTTTATGCTTTCCGCCATTGTTTGGCTCGTTATCGGTATGGGAGCTGGTTTGCTTGGTGCTTTAGAGTTCTCTTTTCCAGACTTAACTAAGGGCGTAGCACAGTTATCTTTTACTAGATTAAGACCAGCTCACGTTAATACTGTAGCTTTTGGATGGCTGTCTATGGCTAATGTTGGGGCGTGTTTATACATAATTCCAGCTCTTTGTAAGACTAAACTTTTTTCAGAGAAGCTGGCCAATTTTTCTTGTTACCTGTGGAATATCGCTATCGGTCTAGGTTTTATAACATTAGCTAATGGTTATACAGAAGGTAGAGAATACGCTGAGTATAGGGAACCTATAGATATTCTTATCGTTATAGCTCTAGGATCTGTTTCCTATAATCTTTTCAGAACCCTTTTAACTAGAAAGGTAAAGAAGCTTTATGTATCTGTTTGGTACATAATGGGTGCTTTCTTTTGGATGCCTATAATTTTTATAGTAGGTAATAGAACTTTCGTTGCTATGGATGGTCTTAATGACGGTATCCTGAACTGGTTTTATGGTCATAACATCCTTGGTATGTGGTTTACAGTACTTGGTGTCGGTATCGCTTATTATATGCTTCCTAAAATGAGTGGTAAGCCAATATGGAGCCACAGTCTGTCTATGTTTGGTTTTTGGACTATTGCATTTTTTTATGCTCCTACTGGTACTCACCATTTACTTCAATCGCCAGTGCCAGAGTGGTTAAAGGCTTTAGCTGTAATATTTTCAGCAGCGTTAGTAATTCCAGTTATATCTGTACTGGTTAATTTTTATATGACGATGAAAGGCAGTTGGTGGATGCTCACTACTAATATGCCTATTAGGTTTGTTTTGACAGGGGCTTTTTGGTATTTAATTACTTGTATACAAGGTCCTTTCCAAGCGACAAGGGGTATTAATTGGTATATCCACTTTACTCAGTGGGTTGTGGGTCACGCTCATGCCGCCCTCTTGGGTACTTTTACTTTCTTTGTAATTGGGGCACTTTATTATGGAATTCAAAGAATCACAGGTAAAAGAATCTACAGCGTTAGATTGGTGAAATGGCATTACTGGCTACTTTTGATAGGTTTCACATTATTCTTCTTGGCTTTGACTATAGCTGGTCTTCAGCAGTCAGTTGGTTGGGCTCTTGGTTATCCTGTCGCACAGTGGTCGTTAACTTTAATGCCTATGTGGCTTGTGAGAAGCATTGGTGGTACTTTGATGTTCTTTAGTAGCTGCCTATTTGCTTATAATATTTATATGACTTTACGTGAGCAGCCTATTTCTTCAGCTTTGGAGATTAAGGTCGCTGTTCCAATTGAAGGAGATTCTAACTAAAATGTCTGAAGATAATAATAAACAGGATTTAAAGTCACAGGGTATTAAAGGCTATCTGCTGCCAGCAGTAGTCGTGGCTTTTTCATTTGCCGTGATTTACACGGTCGTAGTCGCTATCCCGAATTTACCATCGCTTAAATCTAAGCCAAGTGAATATGCGATTGAATATATTGAGAAAAATAAGGATGGCTCGATTAAAAGAGATTCTAAAACTGGCAGACCAGTTCCTAATCAAGCAGGTAGAGGAAGAGCTATTTATTCAAGAGAAGGTTGTTTTTATTGCCATTCACAGTTTGTGAGACCACAAGATAGAGACTTTGGTAGCAGAGTCCGTGCTGGTGATTACGCTAATGAAACTCCGAATGTATTAGGAACTTCTAGAACTGGCCCAGATTTAAGTAATGAGGGTGGAAAGCTGCCAGACGAGTGGCATATAGCCCATCTTAAAGATCCTAGATTCTATACACCTGGTTCTATAATGCCTTCATTTAGTTTCTTGAGTGACGATGAGCTTAAAGATTTAGTTGCTTATTTACAGACTTTAGGTAGAAAGAGATTTGATGATCCAGCTAATCGTCATATCTATGAAGCTTATTTCCCAGAGGCTGATGAAGCTTTTTGGAAGGCTTCAGAGCACCATAAGCCTAATGTAGACAGTGCTGCGGCAGCTAATGCTGGAGCTGGTATCTATAGGCAGAATTGTGCAGTATGTCATGGTTTAAATGGTCTAGGTAATGGCCCTAATGCTCTAGCTATGGCTAAAAAGCCTGCTAATTTCTCAGATCCGAAATATAAGAAATATTCAAATGAGACTTGGTATTGGAGAGTAGCTGAGGGTGTGCCTGGTACGAGAATGCCTAGATGGAAACTGAAATTAGAGCCTCAACAGATGTGGTATTTAGTTGCTTTCTTGAAGACATTACCTCAAGACGAAAAGCCTATCATTGAGCCTTATCAAAGCATTGACAGTGCAGCTTGGCAATCTCAGTCGGCACTTCCAGCTGGAATCGTAAGTAATTATGAGAAGTTAAGTGCGGGTGCTGCTAAGTCAAGTACGGGAGGTTCAGCTAGTGCTCACTAATTTATTAATTCAACTCAATGATTGGATATTGCTTACTTTTAACAAGGAAGCTTTAGCGATATTTGCTGTACTTTGCATAGCTTTTTTCGCTGTTGCTGCAATGTTCGTCTACTTTGGGTTTCAGAGTGGGGAATTTACTAATCAAGAGGATGCTAAGCTCGAAATGCTAGATTGCTAGGAGAAAGATAATGACAGAAAACAACCCTAATGACGAAATGTCGCCTATAGCTTATGGAGTACCTACTGGTCTATCTGTTCAAGGAGCTCAGCCGACTCAGGAATATAAAGTAGGTCACAATAAGCCCCCTCTATTTTTGATAGTACTCTATGTGATGGTTATTATATGGTGTGCTATTAGTTGGATTCCTTTTTACGGGTATTAATTCTAAGGAACTTTTATATGTTAAGTAAAAAATTAGCTCTCTGTTTCATGATCACTCTTTTCTTTGGCTCTGCCTTATCTTCTTCTGTGTTTGCAGCGGTCTCTTATGAGAAAGAAGAATTAGTGAGTAGCACTATTAAAAAATGGCAGCCTAAAATTCCAGAAAATGAATTCCCTTCGCATCAGCCTTCTATAGTATCTGGTAAAGAAGTTTATAAAATGCACTGTGCGATGTGCCATGGCAGTGAGCCAAATGAGGTTTTAACTAAGGATCAATTAAGGTCAAAGTCACCAGAAGAACAATACATCATAATTAAAAATGGTAATGCTAAAGGTATGCCAGCTTTTAAAAATAAATTATCTCGTGATGAAATTTGGGATGCTTTAATGTATGTCAGAGCTGGGGTTTTAGGTTACTATCCTTTAAACTCAGATGAGCTTGCTAAGATGAATGCTATTTTCGGTGGAAACTGTGCGGTTTGTCATGGCACTAGAGGTCATGGAGATGGTCCTTTGCACAAATCTTTAAATCCAGTACCTGCAAATTTTAATATGTTTCAACGTTTATATACTAGGTCTGACAATAGATTACATAAAGAACTTACACACGGTATTCCATGGACAGCTATGCCTGCTTGGAAAAACAGAGTTGATTTTAATCAGAATTATAAATTTGATGATGAGATGATTTGGAAATTAGTTACTTATGTAAGACAGTTTGGTTTCTCTCAAGAAATTGATAGACTTGATATAGGTAGACAGAAACTAAAAGATTATGAAAAATCAATTGGGAAGGGCAAATAAGGAATTTTAATATGGACATGAAATTTGAGAAACGTGATCTGATCAAAATCTTACTTTCTATCCCGGTGGTTGGTACAATTGCTTCTGTATTACTCTCACCTTTCGTTAGATATTTAAAGCCAACATCAGGTCCTATCGCGACTTTAGAAGTTTTTAAAGCACCAGATAAGCCTCAAGCTATTTCGATAGTAAGTTTTCCAGTAACTGATTTCCCTACTCCTTGGTCATTTAAGTATTTTATGTTTCAAGAAGGTAATAGGGAGTATACTTCTGTTGGTAATCAGATTAAAACTATTCCAGGAGCAGCGGTTAGATTGCCTGTTGATGAAGCTGATGGAAAGCCTAAGTTTGTAGTTTTCTCAAGAGTCTGCCCGCATTTAGGTTGTGTTTTTAATTTCGTTCCAGAGGAATCAGAAGTTGCTAAGGGTTATAACTATACTCCGACCTCTGGACAGAAAGTATTTGCTTGTCCTTGTCATCTTTCAGTTTATGATCCGATGCAGGAAGATACTAAAGGCAGAGGTAAAGTAGTTTCAGGACCAGCTCCTAGATCACCATTCAAGTTTAACTTCAGTGTTGATAATGGTGTTTTAGCGATACAGAGTCTTGAGTCTGGAGGTATTTCTTAATATGACACTTACTGATATATTGTCTAAGGTTCCTTCTATTGAGCAGATTAAAAAATTTGCTCAGGATAAATTAAAGAATATCGATTTTTTTGATGAGACTTATAAGGATAAGTATGTTGAGAATGTTTGGTATAAACTAGGCCCAGTTCAGTGGCTGACTTGGATGCTGACTATACTTACAGGTGTTTTACTTATAGGTGTTTATATTCCTACTACTGAGCAGGCTTACGACAGTATTATTAGAATTCAGTCGGAAGTTCCTTTTGGTGCGCTCATTCGAGGTATGCATAAGTATGCCGCAGATGCTTTTATTATTATCTGTACGATGAAGCTTTATAGGATGTTTATTTGTGCTGATTACAAAGGTAATCGTGAGCTTAATCTTTGGATCTGTTTCTTTTTATTACTATTAGGTTTTTATTCTGGTCTGTCTGGATACCTTTTAATTTGGAATCAGAGAGCTTTCTGGGCGACTAAGGTATTTGCGACTTTTCCTGGTTATATGGATCAGTTCGGTCTTAATCTAGCTTTCTTGGGAGCTACTGTAGTGAATAAGCTCATAGAGTGGGGTGTTCCGTCTAGCTTGCCAAGATTACCCGTTGAACAGGGTGGTGGAATCCTGCTTGATATGAAGCTTTTGAACCAGTATATTAATTTTAATGTTGGGATGACTACTCAGCAGATACTTCTTGGTGGTAGTGCGATCGGACAGGCTACTATTACTAGGTTTTATTCTATGCATATGGCATTATCAACTCTTGGACTTATAGTGGTTGAGCTTTATTTTTATAGTAATAAGAAAAAGAGATTTAATATACCTTGGACAGAAGGTTTCATGGTTATTGCTATGGTAGCTATCGCTGCGACTGTGTTTCCTGCGGAAATGGGTTCTAGAGCTGATGCTGCTGTTACTCCTTTACCGATACTTTCTGATTGGTATTTTCTTGCTCTTTATCAGATGTATAAGTATATAGAACCTGTTTTGGCTACATTCGTTACGATGCTAATTCCAGCGACAGTTCTTTTCTTGCCTTTCTTTGATACTAGTAAAGAAACTCATATAACGAAGAGACCGATAATAATGTCTATGACGATAATGGGTTTTTTAAATTTCATTGTCTTTTCAGTATTGATCATTTTAAATATTGCGAATATCAATAACGATCCACCTTTCTGGGTTGCAGGTAGCGTTATCATCGTGGCTTTTGGTATTTATTTTTCTTGCTTGCAGCGTGGAAATAACTATTGGAAACTATTGTTGACATTTTGTCTTTTCCTAGGTCTTTATTTATCAAGAATTCATACTCAGCCTTACTTTGGTTTACCTCTAGGTGGACTTTTAGACACTACATTCTTGAAAGATGGATCTTGGGGGCGTATGTGGATATTCTATGGTGGTTTTGCGGCTCTACTCATCGCAGTGCTTTATATAGAGAAATTCTTACCGAAAAAGAAAGAATCTCTAGAATCCTCAGCAGTGGAGGCTTCTAATGCCTGAGACTATGGAGAAGAAAAATTCTAAGCAGAAGTTTTCGCTACTTTACTGGTTGGTTTTTGTGACAGGGATTATCGCTCTTTCTCAGTTTTTTGGAGCTCATAATTATTTTCTTGCGAAGCAGGATTCTCAAGGCGTTCTAGTGATTGCTTTAAGTGCGATTACTTTTCTTGCATCTATGTTATTTATGACTTATAAAATTTACTCAGAAGAAAAAGATAAGAATAATCTCCGTGTGAGCTTTGCACCTTATGAAAAGCTTTATATGTTTTTGAATAAAGGAGCTAAAAATTAGCATGACTAAAAATTCGATTAATAAAAATGACCTTGGATTTCCAATAGCACTTGCTGTTGCAGTTTTAAATTTAGGTCTTTTTGGTATCATGTTTGGATTGATGGGCTACTTTGAACTTATTGGTGCTGATCAGAGTTTCTTTGATGAAGGCACTAGAAATAATCTCAAGATTATAAATTCAGTTTTACAATTTGTTGGAATTACTATAGACACTGATACACCAAGGAAAGTTTCTACTCTTGGTTATTCGATTTGTTTAGGAGTGGCTTTGACTAGCACTTTCTTTGCTATCGTTATCGGCAATAGAAGACCAGTAGAGGAATACGAGGTTACAGTTGCTAAACCATAAGGAATTTTATTATGCTAACTAGTTTTGTCAGAAGCGGTCAGAAAGTAATACTAAGAATAGAAGATACTTTAAATAAAGTCTTCAGTTCGGAGCAGAACTTACTTTATTATCACGGTGCTATGCCGAACTTCTGTATGTGGATGCTGTTCCTATCGGGGCTTTTACTGTTTGCATACTATACACCGACTCTAGAAGCGGCTTATCAGTCTGTTGAGTATATTACCAATAGATTACCGTATGGAGACGTAATTAGAGGAATACATAGATATGCCGCGGATGCGATGTTGCTTACTGTTATACTTCACGCTCTGAGAGTTTATTTCACTGATAGATATAGAGAATATAGACTCATAGCTTGGTATTCAGGCGTAGCACTTTCTGTATTCATGCTTATCATCGGTATTTCTGGTTATATTTTAGTGTGGGATGAGAGATCTTTTACCATAGTAACTAAAATTACTGATTTCTTAGGATCACTGCCTTTTATTGGCAGCTTTTTGGCGAGTGCCTTTCTAAATGGTGATGTAATTTCTAATTACACCATGAGCATGTCGTTCTTTTTGCATACTGGTACTTCATTTGCTTTGTTGGTTTTACTGTGGGTGCATTATATGAGAATTTCTCGCCCTGTAGTCAATGTTACTTGGGCTATAGGTTCATTAATTTCTGGTATCATATTGCTTTTCGCTGGTTTGTTTCCTGCGATTTCTGGTCCTGAAGCGAAGTTTACCGTGGAGCCATCATATTTTGATATTGATTGGTTCTATTTATGGTTATTTCCATTGATTGACACTGTTGGAAATATTGGTGCATGGCTAGTTTTAATAGCTGGTGTAACTTTAGTTACTCTATTACCTAATTTCGTTAGAAACCATGATAAAGAGCCAGCTTCAGTGTCTAAGGATCATTGTGTTGGCTGTAGACTCTGTTCAATAGACTGCCCTTATGAGGCTATTTATATGGCTCCTAGAAATGATGGTAGTAAGTATAAGGAAATAGCAGTGGTTATTGATGATAGATGCGCAGAATGTGGTCTCTGTGTGGGTGCCTGTAATTTTGATGCTATAGAATTACCTAACTATAAGTCACCACAGGTAATGGACGATATTAGAATCGCTCTCCAGTCTTAGTTAATAAACTAAATTCATTATTCATGCATAATTAAGGATATAAAAATGACTCAAGCAGAAACTCAATCAGAAAATAAACTTAAAACCAGAGACGAGGTTAAAGTAGCTGTTATAGCCTGTGCTCGCAGTGTTAATCTTGAAGGAGAACTTAGCGCTACTAAGCTTAACGGCGTGAATAACTGTGATGTGATTCAAGTCCCTTGTAGCGGCATGATTCAACCACGCATGATAGAAGCTGCTTTTAATGCTGGTGCTGATGGTGTTATCGCGATGGGCTGCCAGATTGGTGACTGTCATTTCAGAGAAGGTAATAAGTTCTGTAGAGAAAGATTATTAGGGCAGAGACCACCGATGATTAAGAAGACTGTTCCGAAAAGAAGACTTAAAGGACTCTGGATGTCTGAAGTTCAAGTGGATGATTTTAAAGCGAGGGTAGAGGATTTTAAAGGCTATGTCGCAGAGCAGTTAGTCGAGGAACAGAAGGGTAACTAAAAATGGCTAAAACGAAAGATAACGTAAATATCCTAATGGAAAATTTTATTTTTTATGCGATATTTTTTATTACTTTGCTTTTAATTGCTAGCTTTGGGCTTATTGCTGAGGCTTAATTGCTAGAATCAGTCTAATGTCTGATAATCCTGTTCTTGCTGAAAAAAAATCTATAGATTCCGAGAATATAATTGCGGCTATAAAAAATGCTAAGACAG
This sequence comes from Pseudomonadota bacterium, assembly GCA_009924885.1. GTDB lineage: Bacteria > Cyanobacteriota > Vampirovibrionia > LMEP-6097 > LMEP-6097 > LMEP-6097. The sequence continues at coordinate 11,451 of RFQS01000032.1, forward strand.
CAGTAGTAACAGCTCATGTGAATCCAGATGGTGATACTCTTGCTTCTATGCTTGCTTTAGCTGGAATTTTAGAGAGCTTCGGTTTAGAAACCGTTCATAGAGTGATGCACGATGAAGTGCCGTCTTTTTATAAATTTTTCCCAGATCAAGAAAAAGTTTTATGTTCGATGAAGGATATCGACAGGGAGAAGCTTCTAGAAGAGTATGATATTAGTTTTAGTTGTGACTGTGGTTCAGTGCAAAGACTTGGCTCTGCTGGACTAATTTGGCAGAAGGCTAAGTTAACCTGTAATGTTGATCATCACCTCTCTAACCCACTCTATGCTGATTTGAATTGGGTAGACGTTAATGCGACTTGTACCGGGCAAGTGGTTAAAGATATTATGCTTGATTTAAATAAGCTTATTAAGGCAGAGTCTTTAAATAATGGCACTGTTCAGATAGAGCCTTTAAGTATTAATGAAGATTTAGCTACTTTACTGTTTATAACGCTATTAACTGATACTGGTGGTTTTAGGCATAGTAACACTAACGCTGAGGTTTTCACTTGGGCAGCTGAACTTACTAATCAAGGTGCAGAGCCTAGTAAATTATTTAATTTACTTTTTAATCAGATGCCTTTTAGAACTATAAAAGTTATAGGTGCAGCCTTGGATGCTGCTGAGATTATTGAGTTAGATATTTCGGATTTAATTTCAGGTGAGAGACCAAGGGACGATGAAAAAGAAGAAAATGGAGTTCGACGCCGAGAGATAATTCCCAAGAATAAATTAAGAATAGCTTACACTACTACTACTAAAGAATTATTAAGCAAACTATCTGCTAAAGAAGAAGATACAGACGAGATAGTAGATCATCTAATGCGTATTAAAGATATTAATATGTGTATCTATCTCCGCGAGGATACAAAAAACGAATCTAATTTTAAAGGCAGTTTAAGAAGCCTCTGTGAGATTGACTGTTCTAAGATTGCGAATCAGTTAAACGGCGGTGGGCACGCCCGAGCTGCCGGATTTAACTGTTCAGCAAAGAGCTTCCATCAGCTGAAATCTATAGTTTTAGAAAAAATAGCTGAGCACATTAAGGGTATTAACAAAAACTAAGCCACTAAAAACTGAATCTGATTAAGAGACTCTATGATTAACTCGGCTCTTTCTTGTTCACTCATTTGATCTAAGTGAGACCAGTTATTCATTACCCACTCTTTTTTATCTTCATCAATAAATTCCTCATTCTCATCAAGGAATTCTTCCAATGTAGCGTATTCTCTGTGATAGTAGATCATTGCGACACTATCAGCTAAATAAGCGATACACAGACTATCGTCTGGATATCTGTCGATTAAATCATGGCAATCTACCAAAAATTTTTCAAGAAGCAAATTAGAATTTAATTTACTTGCTACTATGAAATCGTCGTGTTTCACGTTTTACCCCCCTATTAACTTATATATCCCTTATTCGTAGGGTAAGTTAAGGGTGAGTTAAGCTAGTGAAAATATTTTGATTTTCTTTGATCCCATTTCAAAAAATCTTAAAACTCACCTAAATATTCTAAGCCATCAGCGCTAGAATTCACTAAAATAGCGGTTTTTGCTTTTTCTGCTAAATCGTAATGACTGTAAAAATCTTCAATCAAAGTTTTTTTTATACTGTCTATTTTCTCACTGGAGACTACCGCTATATTATTACCACCCAAGCCAGCTCCCATAATTGAGCAGGCATAAACTCCTTCTAAGCTTAAGGCAAAACTTTGTAAACTGTCATTAAATAGGGTGCTAGATCTATATGCACCTATATGATTCGCTAATTTAAGATTTATATTTATGCTTTCTTGGGCTGTAAAAATAGTATTACCTAATTTAAGGTCAGCTGGAAAAATCATAGGGTGAGGTAAGCTATCTGAAACCCATTCGGCTAGATGCGAGAGATTTACATGTTCAAACATTTTTTCTATGCAGAAATTTTGTTTGAGATCTTTAAGGCGGGCTCCTTCGGCTAGTGCATAAAGAGCAAGGTTAGAGAGTTTTCTATCATCATTCATTTCTTTGAGCTTTTTTAATTTTTCTAAAATTTCTTTATCTGTGAGACTATAAAGCATGTCACCTAAGAAAAAAGGAGTTAATTGATTCACTTCTTTATATCGATCAAAATATTTTTCCTTGAGTCTATACTCTTCACTAGTTTTCTCAGCTTTAATAAAACTAGGTAAAATCATAAAACTAATACCTTCTGGAATTTTTTGATATTTAAAACTCAGCTCAGGAAAGAGTTTAATGAAGCAGAAATGATTTCTGCGTGAGAGTATTTGGGCA
>RFQS01000311.1 GCA_009924885.1 Pseudomonadota bacterium
CTCTATTGAGACATGACTTTACAGATTTAGACAGACTTACATCTGTATGGATTTTTGAAATATTTTAGAATGAGGCAGCCCTGGATGGTCGCCTTACGACTCAATCACTTCATTCAGTGGCACCTACAAGCTTAAGAGTAGGTGATAAATTACACAAAGATGATAAATTACACGAAAAATGTGGAGTTTTCGGGATATATAAATTCAACCAAGACGTCCCGCAAAGCAATCTGGGAGATATTTTCAAACAAACATTAGCAGGCTTACTAGGCTTGCAGCATCGAGGACAAGAAGCTACTGGTATAGCAACATTCACGAATAATAATGAACTAAACATTAGTAAAGGCTCAGGAACGGTATCTGATTTCTTTAAAAAGAATCCTTTTTTTGAAGCGATTAAAGAAAAAGTAAATTATTTTATGGATACCATCGGCTTACCGTCTTTTAAAAGTACTTTTAATGAAACATTTAAAGAATATTCTAAAGATTTCTCAGCACATAATTATGCCCAAAAAGCCATAGGACATTTACTATACGCTACAAGTAAAGCTGGTGAAAGAGTTCATGCACAACCCATTAAAGAAGGTGAACCGCCTTTCGTTTTAGTTCACAATGGCAATCTACCAGATGTAGATAATCTTAAAGCTTTCCTTTCAGGCAAAGGACATCCTGAAAATATTTTAAATGAGTCTAATGACTCTGAATTAATGGCAAAAACCATAGCCCAATTTCAAGCAGAGATTATTAAAAAAAGAGCTGAAACTAATGGCAGTTATAAAGTAATATGAAGCAAGAAGCAATATGGGAATAGAAACTGCTAGAGAGTTTTTAAGTGAAATTAAATCAGAAAATCAGACCAATAATAATGGCTTATCTTTGAATCTACAAAACACTGTCGTAGTTCCAGTATATGAAAGTGGTAAACATGCAGCACACAGCCTGGCGAATGAACTCAAATTACCTATAGTAGCTGGTCTAATGAAGAATATCGCTCGTAGAACCTTTATAGATGGCGGTGCTGGAATAGATGATAAATTCAGTGTTATATCAAAAGCCGTTCAAGGAAAAGATTTACTAGTAGTAGATGATTCCATAGTCAGAGGCAACACTAGTAAAATTATTATAAGTAAGCTTCGTGAAGCTGGGGCTAAATCAGTGACTTTAATCAGCACCGCTCCACCAGTGCTATATCCAGATTTTTATGGCATAGACACCCCAGACCAAAATAAATTAGTTGCGGCTAAAGCTAAGAAAGCTAATCCAAATTCTAGCCCTAAAGAATTAAACCAAGCTATCGCCGAAGAATTAGGAGCGAATAAAGTCTTTTATTTATCGATAAACGGCTTAGTTAAAGCTATAGGCATAGAAAAAGATAAATTAAATTTAGCAGCCTTTAATGGTGAGTATCCAGTAGAGCTCGGCAACAAAACTCGAAGCGTTAAGCAATATGCAACAATAGCTTAGGAAGCCTACTTAACAAATTAAGATCTGATTACCTATGAAGCTGCCCAAAAAACAGCTTAAGCACTAGTCCCACTTACTTATGTAAGGTATAATTGCGGTATGACAAATAAAATCCAATTTCAAAAAGGCTTAAGCTTAGAAGAGTTCATAAAGAACTTTAGGAATGAAAAGCAATGTGCAGAATATTTAG
>RFQS01000312.1 GCA_009924885.1 Pseudomonadota bacterium
TAGTGTAATGAAATCCGGTTTTAACAAAAATATATTATTATTTGGAGGCTTGGGTGTAGCTGCACTAATCGGTATTTATTTTTTAACTAAAAAGAAATAATGAGTTTTGCAATTATAGGTCTTGATGAAATTTCTGGTAAAAAGGATCGCCAGATGAAACGTGACGAAAGAAAAAAGAAACGTAAAGAAAAACGTGAAAAAAGAGGTGGATCTATATTAAAAAAATTTTATCTAGCTCCAGCCAGAGCTGCATTTTTTCTCTTAATGAAAATAAATTTTTTACAATTGCGTAAAAAACTACGTGCAGGTTGGAAAAAAGATAAAGAAAAAATTAAAAAGCAAATTGTAAGAAGATTTGGTTTTAAAGAATCTAATTTTCTTAAGGAACTAAACCGAAAAGAAAATGATAAATTATCAGGATATTTGGGTGTAGAACCTGCAAGCACAGCAGCTGTAGCTCAAGCTATTCCTATATTAACTGCTGTAGCTAGTGTATTAAAGAATCTAGGTATTGCAGCCGGTTCATTAACCGAAGCAAAAAATGCTTTAACTGGTAAAGACAAAGAATTAGCCAATGAATTTGAATCAGGAGTAGAGAATGATGTTAATGATACTCCTGAAGATGATAGATCAAAAGGAGGAGGTCAAAGCGCTGATGATTATAAAGACAAACCAACATTTGGTAAAAATAATCTACCTTTAATTATTGGATTGGGAGTTGGAGCATTGGCCGTTTTATATTTTGCAACAAAAAAGAAATAAAATAATATGAAAAAAAGAACAGTAAAAAGAAAGCCAGTAACTCGCAAACGCAGACGTTTGAGTGGGACTAGTTCACTTGCTGGTAGACGTAAACGATATACTCGTAAAAGAGGTATGTTAAGCGGTGCTACCGGTGATTTATTAGGATTAGCTTTAGGAGGTGTATTAACTGGATTAGTAGATAAACCTTTATCCGGAATTGGCCCTTTAAAAGATGAAAAAATTAGATCAGCCGCTAAAGCTGCTTTAGGTTATTTCTTATCTCAAAGGCCTGGTATGATCGGTAATATAGGTAAAGGAATGATCGCTGTTAGTGCTATGCAACTTGCAAAAAGCTTATCTCCTGGAACCTTAGGAGAATCAATACCTAGCCTTATCAGTGATAATATGAGTATTGATGTACCTTCTTTAATAGGTGATGAAATGGGAGCTTACGAAGCAGATGAGATAGGAGCCTATGAAGCTGATGAGATAGGAGATGAATTTGGAGAAGATGATGATGATTTATCTGGAGATGATGATGATGATTTATCTGGAGATGATGATGATTTATCTGGAGATGACGGTGAATTCGGTGATGAATTCGGTCAATTAGGAATTTAATTTTAACAATTTAACATAAAAAAAAATGGCAAAGATAAACAACATCGCCAGAGCTTTAGCTCGAAAAGGATTGAAGACAAACCGCATTTCTCAATCCACTTTAATATTCAAACAACCAATTGTAGCTGGTAATTCAAGCTATACTTTTGGTGTATTACAAAATCAAGCACCTGTACTACCTGGAGAGATACGTCTTGCATTGCAAGATATCTTTACTGTAACTACAATGTCCATTGGATTTTCAGGAACAATAACTTTTGCAGGTCCTCCGGCAATTTCACGTAG
>RFQS01000313.1 GCA_009924885.1 Pseudomonadota bacterium
AGCGTCAGTATCATAAAGATGCAAATCTTCAGGCTTATCTAAAACCTGTTTAGGTTTAAGAAATTTTTTTAAACTATTTAAGAGTTTCTTCACGGATTATCATCTAACAACCCTTTCATTCTAGCTCTTTTCCCTAAACTTGAAAAACGTCCTTATTATTTAAGCATAATCATCTATAAGTAATGGCTTAACAGCAAGAGTGAAAACGAAGAAAACATTAAACCATAAGAAAGCTATAATTTAGGAAAAGGGATTTGATACACAACAAGTCTCCAAAAGACAAGCCTTCTTAACAAAATGAACAATAATTACAGATTAAATCCATGGCTTTCAAGTGCAAACAGCTACGCAGCTGGAGTGACTTTTGAAGAATTAATGATGAAATATAGCTTTAAGCGAGAAGAAATACTTCGCCTTGCGGGTAATGAAAGCACTATAGGTGCTAGCCCTAAAGCCTTAGAGGCTGCTAAAGAAGCCTTGCTTAGCTCAAATTACTATGACGAGCCTAACTGTGAAGAGTTAATGGATGCACTCATTGATGATTTTAAAGACTCTACACCACATATAAATAAACTAGGCTTTGTTATTGGCAATGGCATGGATAAAGTAATTGAGCATATTCTCTGCCTTTCAATCCAAGCTGGAGACACCGTAATTAACTTCAGTCCGACCTTTGATTTTTATAGTTTCTGTACTTTAAAGATGGGAGCAAAAGTTTTAGATTTAGGCAGAGATGAAAAAGACTTTCAGCCCTGCGTTAAGCATCTTGCAGCAGATATAGATAGGCACGAAACAGAGACAGGTTCTAAAGTTAAAGTAATGTTTCTCTGCACTCCGAATAACCCCACAGGAAACATTCTAAGCCTTAGTGAAATAGAAGACATCGCCAAAATCTGTGAAGAAAAAAATATCATACTTTTTATAGATCATGCTTACATAGAATTCACCGACAGAGAAACTTTCGAGGCGACTAAAATCATCCATAAATATCCTCATATGGTTATCGGCTACACTTTCTCCAAAGCCTATGGCTTGGCTGGTTACAGAGTAGGCTACGCTCTAATGCATCAAGAATTAAAAAACATCTATCTGAAATATAATACGCCGTTTCTCTGTGCTAAACCGAGCTTAAAAGCAGCTAAAGCTGCGATACGCGATAGCGAACATTTTAAAAAAATTATTGACAACAACAACAATGAACGTCCTAAAATAGAGCAAGCTCTTTCAGAGCTTGGCTTTAAGGTTTACAAGAGCCATACAAATTTCATTTTATTTGAGATTTCAGAAAATTTAGATGAGCAGAAAAAATTAGCTATCTATGAGCACCTAGATAAAGACGTCAGAGAAAAAGATATCACTGGAGCAATTATGGAATATCTTTTCTCTAAAGGCATTATACTCAGAAGATCTAAAGCGACCTCTGATTATGCGATTCGGATGACAATAGGGACTGAAGCTGAGAATCAGAGGGTAATCAAGGCATTATCAGCAATTTAAAAATCTAGGATTCCATACCATCACCATGGAATCCTAGAAAATCTAGAATTCCATACTACTACCATGGAATTCTAGAAAATGGGTATAATCTAATATAATGTCTCAATTCGCGAGAAAAGCTTATGCTGAAATTATGGCTCACCATAAGAGTCC
>RFQS01000314.1 GCA_009924885.1 Pseudomonadota bacterium
TTTAACTTTTTCTAAAATCCTGCCAATTTTATACCAAGTTCAGTCAATATAGGTTTTTCTAATTCTGATGCTTTCTGATTTGATAATGCTCTTAATTGATCTACATTTTTAAAACCTGCCTGAGCAAATTCTAAAACGCCGCCACCAATTAAATTACTGGAAATACCAGTTGATCTGGAAACTTGTAAAATACCTTTACTGAGTTCTAGTGCAGCCCCTCTATTGTTATCTAAAATCTGTGCTAAACGAGTTTGAGTCTTTTCAAACTCTAGAGTTGTTTGAATACCAACGTTTAAAGAAGAAACTAAAGCATTAATAGCAAAGCTACCCGCTACGAAAGCACCATAACGTTTAAACGACTGGGCAGCTTTTGCACCAAACGATTCTATAGAACTTGAATTCTTGCGTAAAAGTTCATCGTTTCTAATGAGAGCTTTTTCGCTTTTGATGAGTCCGCGATAATAATCATCGTCTCCGGGAGAACCAACCGCTATTGGAGGTCCACCACCGCCGCCGCCGCGACCACCGCGTATAAAATCCCGCTCTTGTCTTCTACGACGAGCGATTCTCTTTCTTGCTTCTGCTTCTGGATCTAAGTCAACAAAAGCACCCAATTCTTGTTTACGAGAACCGTCTAAATTAAGAGGAGAAGATTGGTCTAAAACGCTACGAGCCTTAGCCTGCAAAGACTTGATTCGATTAACTTCGCTATTAATTTCTCTAAAGGTAGATACACGACGCGAACGCACCTTATTTCTGATACCATCTAAAATCTCTTCGTTTCTATCCGACAAACTTCTTCTACCGCTCGAAGCTGGTGCAGCTTCAAACAAACCTCGAATAAGTTGAGGATCTTCTTTGACGCTTCTTTTTATTCTTTTTCTTTCCTGAACCTGCTTAGCTTCGGCATTCACTAAATCTCTATAATAATTAGTATCTTGTTGGAAAAGAGATTGTCTAAAATTTTGGTTACTACGTAAAAGCTGACGTTCTTGTTGTCTTTTTTCGGCAATAATACTTCTAGCTAATTTTTCAGGACTAGCGGCGGCAAACTGAGACAATCTTCTTTGTCTAGGATCTAAATTCTTAGGATCAGCGTTGGCAAGAAGTTCGGTAGCTTGATCTTGTAATTGTGAAATTCTACGAATTTCTTTTTTTAATTCATTACCAGTTTTAACTCTTCTTGTACGAACACCATCTCTTACAGCATCTAGCCTTTCTTCTATACGAGAACCTAAACCTCTAACCTTTCTTCCGGGAGGTTCTTCAAATAAAGGTAAGCCTTTTTGTGCGTTAGCTTTAGACTGTGCAGATGCTTCTTGTTTTTGTATTCTTTCTTGTTCTTTTCTTGTTTTGATTAATTCGTTTCTATAATCACGCACATAATCCGCTTGGACTTGATAAAATCTATTAATTAAACCGGGATTTTCGGTTCTTCTAAGAGTATCGCCCAATTTTTGTAAACGGGTAAGGGCAGCAGCACTTCTTTTAGCATCACTATCTTGTGCCCTATTTAATAGTTTTAAAGTAGTAGAGGTTAGTCTATTTAAAATATTGTTGGCTCTAGAAAGAGGTTTGTTTAAACCAAGTTCAAGAGCACTGGTTAAATCTGAGTTTTTACCCAGTAATTTTGTAGTAAGTCCCAATTC
>RFQS01000315.1 GCA_009924885.1 Pseudomonadota bacterium
AAGCTGCTTGATCCGAATAAATCTTTTCTGCAAAACCTCTGGGATAGTCCGTTGCTTTAAAACTTCTCTTTAATAACTCTAATTCCATCAGCCACAAAGCAAAACACAGAAACTCCTAAGCCAATAAAAATCGGCTGTATATCAAACAGATAAGTATCTATATCTAAAAATATTTTATTAAAGCTAATCCAAGCAAGGGAAGCTGCAAAGGAGCTAAGCATTGAATAGAAAGCTACATTGCGCGAGTGATACACAGTTCTTTTAATGAATAGTGCTACTAGGCAAGGAATTAGTAAACTCGCTACGCCAAGCGAACCCATGGTGTAAATCAGCCCAATAATAGACTCTGAATAGATCGCAATCACTGTACCAATAGCAGTAAATAAAAAGACTCCGAGGCGAGTGTAGAAAATAGTTTCCTCTCTTGGTCTATCTAGAGTAGAGCTTTTTACCGTGAGGCTTAATTTAGGAGCATCTTTTCTAAGCTGTATAGCACGAGACTTAAAAGAGTTTTTAATACGCCCAACTATGTCTAAAGAAAAAGTCATACCACTTGTGAAGCTCAGTGAATCTATAGTGGACATAATTATAGAAGTGAAGGCTACTATAAACAAGCCTAAAAAGCCTTTACCTAGATGATTCTGGGCAAGTGTTAGTATGGAGAAGCTCGGGTCGGTATTCGGATCTAAGGCTCTAGCGTATAATCCTAGTGCGGTAATCATTATGTCAAATATAATCCAGCAGATGATGGAAAGAAAAATACTCCACTGTAAGCTTTTCTGTGTCTTAGCTGCAAAAGATCTTTGGTAAAAATTCGGGTCGACTAAAGTCCATAGAGCGATTATGCCCCAGCTTATAATCTCGTTAGAACTCATATAGCCGCTGAGTTTAAATAAGCTAGGGTCTAGCTTCGCTTGGAGAAAATCTATGCCGCCATGCTGATCGAAGACGAACTTCAGTAAAACTGCTGGACCAAGAAACATTAAAATGAACTGCACCACGTCCGTTAGAATTACAGTCTGGAAGCTACCTCTGATGGTATAGATAAGTGGGATGGCAGCACCTATAAGTATCGCAGTGGTTTTATCTATGTGGAAAATGTAACTGATAATTAAGCCTAGAGAAAGTAAGTAGGGAGCTATATTTAGCATGATGAGATTTATAAACCCTGCTACTACCCCTGCCCTGTCATCGAATCTCTTCGCGATTAACTCTGGGAGAGTGTAAAGGCTAAGCCTGCTCAACTTAGGGGCTAAGAGTATAAGGAAAATAAAAGCTGCGGCATACCAGAATATTCCTTGAGTAAGAAAATAGCCGAAGCCATTTTTAAAAGCCATTTCACTAGACCCTAGTATATTTCCATACCAAGTGGTCGTTAAACTAGCTACTAGAACGGGAATCGTTAATTTTCTACTTGCGAGGAAAAAATTTTCTAAGCTTTTCTTCTCGTCGCTTGAATTGAAAATTCCGATAAACATCACTAGGGCGATGTAGGAAGCTATAATCCAGTAGTCTATTTGATCAATCATTGCACTATTGCGGAACTCCAATTTCTGCGTTTTCGTCGTCCTCATGATCCTCATGTAAGCTTGATGAATCAAGCTTGTATTTCTGCTTGCTCGGATATGAGCCACTTACATGGCTCG
>RFQS01000316.1 GCA_009924885.1 Pseudomonadota bacterium
CTCACATTCCGCACCCTTCCATCGAAATCACCAGAAAGCTTTCTATGAATGGCTTTAAGGTCAGTTGATGGCATTTTAAAATATTAAATTTCTGTTAGACAGTGGGTTTTAATACGGTAATACATATGGCCAAATCCGTAAATATATGTTCTGATTAAGTCATGGAGTTAATAGAGAGCAAGGCATTAGAGCACAATGGTTTAGTGAAATCAGTATGTGATGAACTAGGGATAAAGGAATTAGTAGATAAGCTGCTCCCCCCGAATAGTGAAATGAAGCTAACACATGGAGAAAGATTGATTGCGATGATATTAAATGGACTTGGCTTTCACTCTGAAGCTCTGTATTTAAGCCCATCTTTTTTCGATCATCTTCCTCTTGAGATACTTTTCGGCAAAGAGGTTCAGGCAGAATGGCTTAATGACGATGCATTAGGACGAACATTAGATGCAATAGATGCAGCAGGTAGTGATGTAATTTTTTCAAGAATAGCTTTCGCTGCCTGCAAGAAGGCTGGAGTTAATAGTAAATTTCAACATCATGATACAAGCGTGATGCAGCTTGCTGGAAAATACGATGAGGGAGTGGAACTAGTTCGCTTTGGGCGTCCTAAAAATGGAAAAAAAGGAGTAAAGCAATTTTTAATTTCATTAATGGTTAGTAATGATGGCGGAATTCCTCTTTTAGCCTCTGCTATTCCTGGAGACAGTTCTGATAAAACGCATTTTAGGGAAGTTGTTACTAAATTAAAGAACGAGATTAAAGAGTCTGGGGAAGATATTTATCATGTCGCAGATTCTGCTCTTTACACTAAAGAAACCTTATTAGAATTAGCTTCAAGCCCAATGAAATTCATAACAAGGGTACCATATGCATTAAAAGCAGCAAAGGAAGCTTGTTTAGAATATTTAGAATTTACAGAAATTGATGAAAATTATTCTTACTCTGAGCTTGAGAATGATTATGCAGGAGTAAAACAGCGTTGGATTCTTGTTTTATCAAAACACGCAAAAAAGAAAGAAGCCTTAACTTTACACAAAGCAATCAGGAAGGAAAGAAAAGAAATTCGCAGTCAATTAAAGAAATTAAAAGCTACTGATTATGCTTGTGCTTCTGATGCAGAAACAGCTTTAATTAAGCTAGAGAAAGGTTTTAAATTCCATAGAATAAAAGACTATTCAGTAGAGGAGCGTGGCGTACGTAAGAAATGCTTTAAAATACAATCAAGAAGCACGATTTGTAAGAGAAAACTAGAACCAGCTAGACTAGGATTGGGGAAATTTATTGTTGCCACAAATGAATTAGATACAGCTAAGTTAAATCCAGAGGAGATACTTAATTACTACAAAGATCAAGGCAAGGTCGAGAGAGGTTTTCGTTTTTTAAATAATCCTCTTTGCATGGCAGATGCAGTATTTCTAAAAAAAGAATCAAGGATTCGTGCATTAGTAGTAGTAATGTGTCTTTGTTTGTTAGTGTATGCTATTGCAGAAAAGAAGCTTAGAAAAATTTTAGTAGAAACGGGGGAAACTATTCCTTCTCAGACGAAGAAACCTACACAGAAACCCACTATGAAATGGGTCTTTAAGCTATTTAGGAATATTCAAGTCGCCTATATCCTCCATAATGATA
>RFQS01000317.1 GCA_009924885.1 Pseudomonadota bacterium
TTTAGTAAGATTAAATCAAGGCAAAATGCTTGATTTAGAGCATCTTGCGGATGTAGTTTTAAAGTTAGAGTTTTTTAATCCGGGTGGTTCTGTAAAAGATCGTATAGCTATGAGTATGATTAATGCTGCTGAAGAGGCTGGTTTAATTTCTCCAAATAAGTCTGTTATCGTTGAGCCAACTAGTGGTAACACGGGAATAGGTCTAGCTTTAGTATGTGCAGCCAAGGGTTATAAATTAATACTTACTATGCCAGATACGATGAGCATAGAGAGAAGAAAATTATTAAAAGCTTATGGAGCAGATTTAGTGCTAACTCCAGGAGCCTTAGGGATGAGAGGGGCTATCGCTAAAGCTGAAGAATTAACTAATACTTTGCCAAATGGCTTTATGCCACAGCAATTCAGTAATTTAGCCAATCCTAAGATTCACAGGGAGACTACCGCAGATGAAATTTGGGAAGATACCGCAGGCGCGGTAGACATTATCGTCGCTGGTGTAGGCACTGGAGGTACTATTACTGGATTAGGGCAGGTACTGAAATCTAAAAAGCCAAGTATAAAGCTTTATGCTGTGGAACCAGAAGAGTCTCCCGTAATTTCTGGTGGTGAGCCAGGTCCACATAAAATTCAGGGTATCGGAGCGGGTTTTGTTCCAGATAATCTAGATAAGTCTTTATTAGATGGAGTTATAAAAGTGAATATCACTACGGCTGTAGCGACTGCTCGTAAAGTTGCAGCGAAGGAAGGTATACTCTGTGGAATCTCTTCTGGAGCGACTCTTGATGCGGCTTTACAGTTAGCTAAAGACCCTGTTAATAAAGGCAAAATGATAGTGGTAATTATTCCTTCTAATGGGGAAAGATATTTATCGACTGTACTCTACGCTGATCTAGAGGTATAGATAAAGATAAGTATTTTTGAATCGATATTTGGTGTATAAGTCTTAAAATGGTTGCGGAGGCAAGATTTGAACTTACGACCTTTGGGTTATGAGCCCAACGAGCTACCAGACTGCTCCACTCCGCATAAAGGATTTTAGCAAAGCTTCAGCCTTAATAGCAAATGTTATTTTCATTACATACGGAAAACTGGTCTTTAGTAACTTTATAAACTTCTCTTGTCGTTTCTTTTACGCGAGAAAATACATCTGTAACTATAGTTTTTGCATCTTCTTCTACAGAAGTAATTGTGAGTTCTGGACATTTAGAAAGATCAAAACCACATTTTTTTGCTAAACGCTGCTCTTGTTTATATTTTTTTGTGATTTCCATCAAATCTAGGCTGCCACCGATTTGATAAGTTTTATCCCAAGGCTGGTAAATAAGTTCAGTGTTTAGTACTCCGATTTTAGGTTTTATTTTAGCTACTGGAATCTTAATACTTGTAGATTCACTATTAGTTTCAAGTGGGGCTAAGTTTGATCTGTAACCTATCTGATAATCTTTTAGTTCTTGAATTTCTTCATCATTGAGGCGAATCTTTTCAAAACTATTAGCTTGAACTTCTGAGATTAGAGTCATTATGAAAACGATTAAGATGCTCTTAAATATTTTCTTCATTGTTCCTCCTCCGCCTTGAACTTGTTTGTTCG
>RFQS01000318.1 GCA_009924885.1 Pseudomonadota bacterium
TTGAAAACTCTTGGGTAGCTTAAGTAAAGTAAACAGTTCTTCGAAATTTATTATTCTTTCAGGTGATTGATTTATTTTTTTTAAAACTTCAAGCTGCTGTGAATAAATGAAGTAACTCGCTATTGCCACTTGAATTCCATGAGCTGCTTTAACACCATGACCATAGATGGCATCTATGGCGTGGGAGATCATATGTTCACTACCAGAGCAGGGGCTTGAATTATTTGCATAGTGCATTGCCATGCCTGATAATACGAGGGATCTGATAAATTGTCTGAGAAATTTTGGGCTGTGGAGAAGCTCTAGATTTGCCTCTGCAAGTTTTGTAGCAGTTCCATTATTTGATTGTGCTGCATAAATTAAATCTACTAATTCTATGGAACCTTGATATGCAAGGTTAATCGCTTCTTGGCACTGTTCGCGAACTCCAATTTCTGCGTTTTTATCCTTAAAGGCTTGGCTGATATAGCAGTCATTAATGGCTGTAAAGTTTGCGATTAAATCTCCAATGCCGGCTTGAATACTGATCAAGGGTGCTTTCTCTAAGGTCTTTAAAGAAATCATTAGGTGATCGGGCATTTTACTACCAAGGCTGAAGCCTGCTATTACTGATATAGGTGAAAAAATTCCATCATGTGCAGCATTACTCGGTATGGAGATAAAAGTCCGACCAGTTCTAAAAGATAGATATTTAGCAAAATCTAAGATTTTTCCTCCACCGATGCCGATTATCGGAGATTGAGATTTAAGGTATTCTTGAGCTAAATCATTTGTAATAGATTCTTTATTAATTTCAGGAGTGATAATAAGCTCTGAGTCCATTAATATAGACTTGCACTGCTTAAATATCTCTTCACCAAGCTCTCTGTAGCTATTTGCACCACAGATAAATAAAGGGTCTTGGTATTTATGATTCTTGAGGATTTGAATTAATTTGCTAGATAGATCTATAGTCTTATCGAAAAAAATTACAGATTCTGGGATGTCATATTTACGCATTCTAGTTTCTGGGCTCTTTTTAAATCTTCTAATGTATCTACTTCAGTCCAAGCATAAGCTTGAGTGGATTCGAGGCTAAGATCGATGTCCTCTAAAATTTGGTCAAGTGCGTACTCATAATGTCTCTTCACATCACTATTTGAAATCAATTCAGAGAGCTTTTCTGCATAAATAGCTCTGTCTTTGCTGCATATATGCATAATACCGATATATTCACCGTGCGAGCTTTCGTTGTTTAGGCTTTTGCTGATTCTTTTAATTCTTTTATTTTCACTGATGACTTTCATATCTTCATCTATGAGAGGCTTTGAGTCATCTACGATTAAGAAGCTTTTTTCATTCCTTAGTCTCTTTATGGCTATTTCTAGGATTCTTGTATCAAAAACTATATCTGAGTTAAAGACTAAAGTGTCATCATCAAGAAGTTCTTGAATTAAATGAACAGAGTATATATTATCCTTATTTTCAAAATCATCATTTAATAAAAATTTCAACTTTAGGTCTTTTAAATGAGGAATTATATTTTCAGCAAAGGCTTGAGTTTTTTCTGCGGCATAACCTATAACCAAAGTCGCTTCAGTAAAGCCTTTT
>RFQS01000319.1 GCA_009924885.1 Pseudomonadota bacterium
TTTCAAACGTAGAACGAAAATTAGTGTGTGCAACACTATCTGGATCTGATTTTGGATCATAATCGAAAATCTGCCTTGAAGTCGTAGAGTCCTTACTAAATTGAATATATTGCCAAATGAATTGAGAGATCGGAGACCCATAAAAAGCTTTTAAATGTGTTTTGTCGGAATCCGACCAAACATCACAACTTCTAATTATCTTAGGATACAAAACATGGATGTTATTATCGGACTCATCATATTCGTTAGAAATATCCATTAAGTAAAGTTTCTCAAGAGCTCCTAAAAAACGATTAACATTCTTCTTCATTGATTCCGGGAGATCATCAACATTATATGTCCTTAACTCCGAATGTAAAGCAACAATCAACATTAGCAAAGTTGTTAGACGCTGCTGTCCATCAACAATACCTAAAATAGCTTCAGGAGACGTCCCTCTTGTAATTTTCTGATCATTATCATTACTTGTCTCAACAACGATAATTGTTCCTAAAAAAGTTATAGATTTATGATTGTCTAAGGTATTGTATGTACCGAATAAAACATCATCCAATAATCTTTCTACTTTTTCACTATCCCAGGAATAATCTCTTTGATAAGCTGGAACATAAAAACCTGTACTATCAACACCAAAAATCCTACGAATAGTTTTCGATTCAGCCGCGAAAAGATCGTCAATTTTTACTTTAGATTCATCACTCATAACCCTCTCCTATAAACTACATATCTGACACGGTAAAGTATCATCCTCAGCATCTAAACTATCAGCAAAGACTTCAGATAGTGGCTTGTTTTTATTTAAAGCTTTTTCCTTTTCCAACTGTTCATAATGTTTTCGCTTAATCTCTGAAACTCTTTCAGGGTAAGCTAATTCATCTAAGCTCTCATCAGTCATCCACGTAAAACGCTTACCTGTAATCTCATCAAATTTTTCATAGGATTTAGCTTTTTCAAAAAGATCTGGATGCCTCTCTAACAGACCAACCCATTCCATTTTTCTTTGATAAAAACAAAAATAGCATCCAGAGCGAGTTCTCCATTCATAATAACTAGGTAATCCTAGACCAGAGTGTTCTAGGATTTTCATAACACCCTCTTTATCTATACCATCATCCTTAAAGGGAAATACACTCTGAATATTCCCTCTAGGACTCTGATATCCTTTTCTCGTATCCTCATCTGCACGAATACCTACATAGCTAATCGCTTGATCATCACCCACGAAATCCTCTAAGGGGGCTAATTTCAGCTGAATAGTACACCATCTCATTCTTTGAGAAGGCAGGAAATTACCATTTCTCTGTAACCACCAATCAAAATTCTTAACAGGATTAAGACGTATAATAGGTTTACCAAGATATTTTTCTAATTTAGCTAAATACTCATAAGTTTCTTCTAGCTCTGCACCAGTATCACAGAAAAAATATTCCATATTAGAAACCTTATCTCGTAGATAAACAGCTAATGCACTACTGTCCTTCCCTCCGGAAATTCCTAATATATGCCTCACCTTTTTTTCTTCTGTCATGTCTATTTTGAATTGACTTCAGCTCTTGCTGAATTGTAACTCTTAATATATTTTACAGAAC
>RFQS01000320.1 GCA_009924885.1 Pseudomonadota bacterium
CTATATGGCTTGCCTCGGGGCATGGTATTCTCTCCTCTCTTACCTTACCCTTCTCTTTTAACACTTTTTTGGCCTTATTTCTTCAGGCCACTATACTCATCGAACCATTAGCTAAGAGTAAAGCCATAGAGCCAGTGGATGATAAATGATAGAGCATATGCTGCATCCAAGCGAAGTTCGCATTACCAGCTGGAGGCGTGCCATATTTCCATCTACTATCAGCTGCTAATGATTCATGCCACCAGTCTTTAATATTAAAAGGCGGATTAGCCATTACGAAATCAGCTCTTAAATCGGGGTGTTGATCATCAAGGAAGCTATCTGCATTTTTTTCCCGAAATTAAAATCTATTCCTCGAATAGCCATGTTCATAGCAGCGAGTTTCCAAGTAGTAGGGTTAGATTCTTGACCATATACTGAAATATATTTTCGCTATTCAGAAGCTTTATAGTGCTTTTCTTTAGCGTGTTCTTCGATAAATTTATCACTAGAAACGAAAAACCCACCAGATCCCATCGCAGGGTCATAGACTCTACCTTCATAGGGTTCTAGTACTTTAATAATTAGTTGAACGATACTTTTTGGTGTGTAATATTGCCCGCCCTGTTTACCTTCTGCTTTAGCGAACTCGCCTAGAAAGTACTCATAGACATGTCCTAAAATATCTTTACTATGTAAGTTAAGTTTTTTACCTTGAAATTCAGGTTTAGTAAAATTCGTGTCAGAGAAAGCGTTTATTAGACCAATTAACTTATCATTCTCTACTTCAAATCTACTGATTCTATTTAAAATACCTTTAAGCTTAGGATTTTCTTTTTCTATTTCTTCTAAAGCGTTATCGACTAACCAAGAAACTGATTTTAATTTAATATCTTGTCCTTTAGAGTCCTGCCAGATTATTGAACCAGAGGGCAGAATCGCTTTTTCTCTTATAGTCTGCCATCTAGAGTTAGCTGGAACCCAGAATATATTAGCTTCTTTATAATAGTCATTAATTTCAAGCTCTTCTTTAAATGCATCTTCATACTCTTCTTTACTAGAGTAGTTTTCAGGGGAAAGATAGTATAAATTATCTTCACTTTTATCTTTGGGATTTACCTGACTCTCAGGTTAATCAAACCACATCCCCAAATGATTTATCACCTTAACCCCTTTAAAACTCTGCTTCTCTAAAGAAGGACAGACTAAGTAAGCTTTAAATTGATTAGGGCTAAGGTCTATAAATTTAAGTAAATTATTTACATCCGCTAAACTCGGCGTCATGGTGCTTTTAATTTCTAAGGCTAAGGGGCTTACAGGATCATCTATGAGTAAATCTATCTCTAGACCATTATTCTCACGAAAATAAAAAAAGTTTTTTCGCTTAGCCTCTGCCATATTTTGTTTCATCAGTTCGCTTATAACTAAATTTTCATAAAATGCTCCTGAAATGGGTCCATTTCTAACCAGCTCGGCATCTCGGTGGCGAGTTAAACTCGCTACTAGACCAGTATCATAAAAATATAGTTTAGGTTTTTTGGTAACGCGTTTACCAAGATTTTTATAGAAGGGGGGCAGTA